>JALRFZ010000458.1 GCA_023253615.1 Verrucomicrobiales bacterium
AGCTGCCCGTATCGCGAGCCGAGACCTTGGCTGCGGCGATCGAACAGGACGGCCGGGTGCTGGTGGCAGGATCGCTCTTTTTGGTCGGGCAGGCGCTCGCGGAATTTCTCGGCGAGGCGTTTGAGAGCAGTCTGCAGTGAAACACTCGCCTCAGGCTATCTTCTAATTCGCCGAGAATTAGAAACAAATTGCGAAATGGTGGTTTTTCCTCTAGTTTTCTTCTAATTTTCTTCCAATTAGAAGATAAATGAAATTTCCCCCATCTCCCCCGGCTTGGCTTCCGCTTTTGGAGGCCGCCATCCGCAAAGGAGCGGGTTCTCATTTCTTCAACCCTGGGGAAGAAGAACTTCGCCTCGACCGCTACCTGCACTGGGACGAATTCCGACACCGTTACCACCCGAAGGGAGATTTGAGCGTCGAAGAGCAGTGGGCGGCCCTGCGGATGAGACGGGCTTCCCGCTCTCAGCCCATCTCCCTGAAGGATTCCAAAGGGAGGAATTTCACCTTCTTCCTGACCCAGCGTGCCTTCGAGGAGCTTCACGAGATCGATCTGCATTGCAGAGGAGGCATGGCGACCCCGCAGGAAGGGATCATCGACCGGGAGAATCGGGATCGTTACTACATCAACTCCCTGCTGGAAGAGGCCTTGACCTCGAGCCAACTCGAGGGTGCCGTGGTCACCCGTTCCGAAGCCAGGGAGATGATTCGCGAAGGCCGGCCCCCTTCCTCGAAGCATGAAAAAATGGTCATGAACAACTTCAAGACCATGGCCATGCTTTCCAAGCTGAGGGATCGCGATCTCTCGGCCGAACTGATCCTCGAAATCCATCGCGAGATCACCGCCGGAACATTGGACGATCCGCAGGATGAAGGCCGCCTCCGCACGCCAACCGACCAGGTCAGGGTGGAGGACGAGGAAAGTGGCGAGGTGTTTCACGTTCCCCCGCCTGCCGAAGAGTTGCCGGAACGACTGAAGCGCCTGTGTGAATTCTCCAACGAGAAGGGAATGGCCGGATTCCTCCATCCGTTGATCCGTTCCATCCTGCTTCACTTCTGGGTCGCCTACGACCACCCCTTCGTCGATGGCAACGGCCGGACCGCACGCGCCCTCTTCTATTGGTCCATGCTGCGCCACGGATATTGGTTGGCGGAATTTTTCTCCATCTCACACGAGATCCTCAAGGCACCGAAGCAATACTACCGCGCCTTCCTCTACACGGAAACCGACGGCAACGACCTGAATTACTTCATTCACCACCAACTGAAAACCATCCGGGGAGCCATCGAGGCGCTTCGCGAATACATCAGGCGGAAGCAGGAAGAGGTGGCACGGCTCAAGCGCCATCTGCGGCCCGGAAGCGGCTTCAACCACCGGCAACTCGCGCTGCTGAAGCACGCCTTGATGCATCCGCAGGCCGCCTACACCGTGGCGAGCCACCAGACCTCGCACGGGATCTCGACGCAGACGGCCACTACGGATTTGAACTTTCTGGTGGCGGAGGGACTTTTGACGAAGGCAAAGGCGGGAAAGGCGTTTCTCTTCCGCCCCTCCGCCGATCTTTCCCAGCGTCTCGGTTTCCAGCCATGATCTATCTCGACAACAACGCCACGACCCGTGTCGCGCCAGAGGTGCTCGAGGCGATGCGCCCTTGGCTCGACGAGGCCTACGGCAATCCCTCGGCCGGATATCGCTTCGGACGCACGGCGCGCAAGGCCATCGATCAGGCCCGGGAGCAGGTCGCCGCGCTCATCGGGGCGCAGCCGGAGGAGATCGTCTTCACCAGTGGCGGCACCGAGTCGAACAATGCCGCGATCCGCTCGGCCCTCGCCCTGCGTCCGGATCGTCGCGCCATCCTCACCTCGACGGTCGAGCACAGCGCGGTCGAGGAGCCGGTGAAGTTCCACGAGTCGACAGGGTATGAGGCGCGATTCAACCCTGTTGACTCGCTCGGTCGTCTCGATCTCGACGCGTGGAAGGCCCATCTCGCGAAGGGCGATTTCGCTCTCGCCAGCCTGATGTGGGCGAACAACGAGACCGGCGTGATCAGTCCGGTCGAGGACGCCTTCGCGCTCGCCGCGGAGCAGGATGTCTATTGCCACAGCGACGCGGTCCAGGCCGTGGGGAAAATCCCCGTGAATGTGGCGGCCTTCCCTCTGCACGCCCTTTCCATTTCCGCGCACAAGCTGCATGGACCCAAGGGCATCGGCGCGCTCTGGGTGAATCGTCACGCCCGCTTTCTGCCGCAGTCGCTGGGCGGTGGACAGGAAAACGAACGCCGCTCCGGCACCGAGAACGTGCCCGCGATCGTCGGTTTCGGCGTGGCGGCGGAGTCGGCTCTGCGGGCAATCGAAGCGCGGGAGGAGATCGCCGCGTTGCGGGATCGCTTCGAGGCGGCGGTGATCGAGGCCTTGCCCGATGTCGCGATCAACGGCGATCCGGACGGGCGCCTTCCCAACACGAGCAACCTCTATTTCCCCGGCGTCGATGGCGAGGGATTGCTGATCCTCCTCGACGAAGCGGGCGTCTGTTGCTCGCCGGGCTCGGCCTGCAGCACGGGACAGGTGAAGCCGAGCCGCATTGTCCGCGCGATGGGGCATCCGAACGCCCGGGCGCGGAGCAGTGTGCGGTTTTCGCTGTCGCGGTTCACGACCGCCGATGAGATGGACGCAGCGGCCGCCGCCGTGGTGAGGGCGGTCGGGAAGCTGCGGGTGGTGTTGCCGGGGAGGTGAGCCATCCCGCCCCGCATTACCGTTTGACCATTCCCCCCTTTGCGCGGAACCTACGCGCTCTCCAAAAAACTCAGAGAACAAAAGAGATGGCAGCAAAAATCTATACGGACAAAGACGCGGACCTCGGGGTGCTCAAGGGCAAGACCTGTGCCGTGATCGGCTTCGGCTCTCAGGGCCACGCACACGCGCTCAACCTCAAGGACAGCGGTGTGAAGGTCATCGTCGGCCTTTACGCGAAGAGCCAGTCGCGCGAAGTCGCGAAGGAATTCGGCTTCGAAGTGATGGACACGGCGGACGCGGTCAAGGCCGCCGACGTGATCTTCATCGCCACCCCCGATACCAAGATCGCGGGTATCTTCGAGAAGGATGTCGCCCCGAACCTGAAGAAAGGCCAGACCCTGCTCTTCAGCCACGGCTTCGCGATCCACTTCAAGACGATCACTCCCCCGGACTTCGTCAACGTGATCATGGTCGCTCCGAAGGGCCCCGGCCACATCGTGCGCCGCCAGTTCGTCGAGGGCAAGGGCGTGCCTTCCCTCATCGCCATCCACCAGAATCCCGGCAAGGACGCGAAGAAAATCGCCCTCGCCTGGGCCAAGGGCATCGGCGGCACCCGCGCCGGTGTTTTCGAGACCAGCTTCAAGGAAGAGACCGAGACCGACCTCTTCGGCGAGCAGACCGTCCTTTGCGGCGGCGTCAGCCAGCTCATCACCGCCGCCTACGAGACCCTCGTCGAGGCCGGTTACCAGCCCGAGATGGCCTACTTCGA
>JALRFZ010000484.1 GCA_023253615.1 Verrucomicrobiales bacterium
GCGATCCGCGAGACGCTCGACATCCTGCTCCGCGTGTTCCCCGTCCGCACCTGCAGCGCCGGCGTCTTTCAGCGGGCCGAGCGGTCCCGCCGGCCCTGCCTGCTCGCCGACATCGGCAAGTGCTCCGCGCCGTGCGTGGGCCGCATCAGCGTGGAGGAGCACCGCGCCCTGGCTGAGGATCTGTGCGCCTTCCTCGGCGGACGCGGCACTGAGATCCGTCGTCGCCTCGAGCGCGAGGACGCGGCCATCGGGCGTGGTGACGAGCGGGTTGATCTCGACCATGGAGCAGTCGCACTCGATGAAGAGGCGGTAGAGCGCGGCGAGGAGTTTGCCGAACTGCTTCGCCTGATCACCCGCGAATCCGAGCTTGGCGGAGAGCTTGCGCACCTCGTAGGGCTGGAGGCCGAGGAGCGGGTGGATCGCCTGGTGGAAAATCTTCTCGGGAGTGTGCTCGGCGACATCCTCGATGTTCACGCCACCCTCGGTGCTCGCGACGATGACGGGCGACTTGCTTTCGCGATCCATGAGGATGGCGAGGTAATACTCTTTCTCGATCTCGACCCCGTCGGCGACCATCACCTTGCTGACGAGCTTGCCTTCCTCACCGGTCTGGTGGGTGACGAGGACCTGGCCGATCATCTTGCCGGCGATGTCCGCGGCTTCATCCGGAGTCTGCACGAGGTGGACGCCGCCTTTGAATCCGTTTTTGAAAGTACCTTTGCCACGACCACCGGCATGCACCGGGGCCTTCACGACGATGTTCGATCCGATCTCGGCGGCCGCGGCCTTGGCCTGTTCGGCGGTATCGGCGACCTTGCCCTTGGGCGTGGGCACGCCGAATTTTTCAAAGAGTTCCTTGGCCTGGTATTCGTGGATGTTCATGGAGGAAAACAGCGGCTCCGGACGCGGCGGTCCGGCGGCGAGAGCGGCAACTTACGGAGTCACCCGGACTGGTCAAGGTAGAAGTCTCCGCCACCTTCGCAGCAATTGCGCCACACGGGGACGCGATTGCTGAAAAGTGAACAAGCGGCCGCCAAGACGCGGATCGCTACGACTCAGAAGTCGAGCAGGACTTCGGCGCGGCGGTTCTGCGAGCGACCGCTCGGATTGTCGGAACCGTCGGGCAGGAAATTCGGTTTGCGCGGCTTGGCGGCTCCGAAGGCCTCGGTCACGACCTGTTCGGGCTTCACTCCGAGCCGGATGAGGGTCTGTCGGATCGTCTCGGCACGACGGTCGCTCAGGTTCACGTTGTAATCATCGCTGCCGAGGGCATCGGCGTGTCCGTTGATGCGGATGACGCGCTCGGCACCCTGCTTGAGAATGTCAGCCACGATGCCGAGCTGGCGTTCGGTGCGCGGCGTGAGACCGGCGTCGTCGAACTCGAAATAGAGCACGAGCGAGTCACCTCCCGAGGGATCCTCGACGATGGGGCTGTAGGCCACATCACCCGCACCCGCCGCCTCCGAGAGGGCCGAAAGAACTTTCGAGAAGGTGAGCCCGTTGACTTTCCAGACCTGGTCGATCTTGCCGAGCTCAACGGCAAACTCCGAAGCCATGCTGCCCGACTCGACCCGTGCGAGAACCCAGGTGATGTCATCGCGCGACAGGGTGACGACGAGAGGGCGATCGGCTTTGAGGGCGAATTTCCCCTCCTCCACCGCGATCATGAGGGCGGCGACGCGCTCGTCGGTCACGGTCGTGGGATCGGCGAGTTCCCGCGCAGTCGAGAAATCACGAGTGATGACCGCCTTGGAAAACGCATGGGCGACGGTAAGAGCATCCGCTGCTTGCGCTGCCGGGGCGGGGGCTGCGGCAGGAGCGTCGGCGGTCTTCGGTGCCGGCGTGAGGGCGAGCGGCAGGCTCACCTTTGCGATATCGAGGGCCTCGCCGGGCATCACGGAGAGATCGGTGTAAAGCTGGCGCGGAGCCGATCCGGTGGCGGGATTCGCCGGCACGAAATTCAGTGCCCAACGCAGCCCTTCGGCCGATTTGGAAATCTCGACGTGCGGCTTCGCGGCATCGAGTTGGAAATCGGGGCTCTCGATGAGGGCCTTCACCTCGGACTCGATCTTCGGATCGATCGCCCCTTCACCGACGAGGGAGGAAAAGCCCGGGTAATCCTTCGCACCGATTTTTTCGGCGAGCGCCTTCATCGCCGCCTCGGGAGATTTGAATTGACTTGCGACCGGATCGGCCGGAGCCGGCTTGGCGGGTTCATCCTTCACCGGGGCCGGGGTCGTGGTGGCGACCGGTGCGATCGGTTTCACTTCGGGAGCTTTCTCCGGCGCGGGAGCTTCCGTTTTCGCGGGTTCGGCCGGAGCCTCTTTGCCGGCATCGGCGGGCACGTTTGCAAGCGGGGTCAGGACGAGGTCCTTCTTCTCACCGCGGTCCTTCAGCGTGAAGTACGAAATGGTGGCCCCCACGAGGATGATTCCAAAAAAGATTGAGGCGGTCGTCTTGTTCATACGGCTTGGGCCCGGGGCCAAATCTCCATAATGTAACCGAATGCGAACGTTCGGAAACCGAAAAGTCCCCTGCCTCCATAGTCCTATCGGGCCAAAGCAACCTCCCTTCGATCAGCCCATCGCGGCGACGAGCGACTCGAGCGCGACGACACGCTCGCTGCGGTCGGCGAGATGCCTCAGCGTGACATCGGGAAACTCACTGCCGACGACCACGGCGTAGGTCGCCCCGGATTGCTCCGCCGCCTGGAATTGCTTGGCGATCTTCGCGGGCGAGAGCGGCGCGATGACCCGGAGCCCCGCACCGCGGAGGCGTTGGGAGACCGACGCCGCTTCCGCCTCTTTCTCCGGATCGGCGATCACGACATAGGCATCGACCCGTCCGCTCTCGGCCACGGCCGCGTTGAGTTTGGCGGCAGGACCTTCCGTCTCGCGGATCAGGTCGGTGATGACCATGTCTCCCATCGCGAATCCACAGGCCGCCATTTCGACACCCCCGATGAGACCGACGAGCTGGTCGTAGCGACCTCCTCCGGCGACGGCGCGCATGCCTTTGCCGATGTCGAAGATCTCGAAGACCGGCCCCGTGTAGTAGGCGAGCCCGCGCACGATGCCGAGGTCGACCTCGACGAAATCCGCCAACCCGCGGGCCGCGAGATCGGCGAGGATGCGTCCGATCGACGGCGAAGCCTCCGCACCCGAAGCAACGAAATCCTTCACCTCCGCGAGGGTGATGGAGAGCGCTCCGAGTTGCTCGATCACTTTCTCCTCCGGCGTGCGCTCCATCTTGTCGATGACCTGGAGGAACGTCGTCACGCCCGCTTCATCAAGGCCCTTTCCCGTCGCAAACCCGACCCAGGCGTTGCGGTCGCTCACCCGGATGCGGAAGTCGTCGCGGGTGAACCCGAGCTCGCACATCAGATCGATCGCCAGAGCCATGAGCTCCGCATCGGCGAGGACGGAATCCTCTCCGAGGATGTCGCAATTGAACTGGTAGAACTCCCGCCCCCGACCCTTCTGGTGCTTCTCGTAGCGGAAGAATTGCCCGATCGAGAACCAGCGCAGCGGCTTGCGGAAATCGCGCTGACGCGCCGCCGCCATGCGGGCGAGCGTCGGGGTCAGCTCCGGACGCATCGAGACGTCGCGCTCGCCCTTGTCGGTGAAACAAAAAAGCTGATTCACGATCTCCGCTCCGCTCTTGCGCCGGTAGAGATCGGTCGGCTCGAGGATGGGACCCTCGTATTCGACGAAGCCATAACGGCGCGCCACCTTGCGCCAGGTCTCGAAGACATGATTCCGCGCCGCGCAATCATCGGGATAGAAATCGCGGAAGCCGGGCAGGGTCTGGAAACGGGTCGCCATGGTAAGGGCGGAAGTTTCGGCGGAGGATCGCCCGCCGCAAGTCTCAACCGAAGACGATGGTGCGATTCGCGTGGACGAGGGTGCGCCGGTTCAGATGGAGCCAGACGGCGCGACTCAACACGGTCTGCTCGAGGGCTCGACCCTTTCGGATGAAATCCTGCACCGAGTCGCTGTGCGAGACCGGCGTGACGCCCTGGGCGATGATGGGCCCCTCGTCGAGATCCTCGGTGACGTAGTGGCTCGTCGCCCCGACCAGCTTCACGCCGCGCTTGTGGGCGGAATGATAGGGTCGCGCCCCGGGGAAGGCCGGGAGGAAG
>JALRFZ010000599.1 GCA_023253615.1 Verrucomicrobiales bacterium
TCCGTCATCCGCAACCCCGACCGGTGCCCCCGCCAACAGACACCACACCGACAACGTCCCGGCAAAAAGACGGCGGGCGGAACCGCGATGTTCGGATGGTTTCATCAATGGGATGATTCTACCTCGTTTCCCCGCTCCCCCGCGCCTCACGGAATTGCGGGCTGAGGACGATGCGCTCGACGAGATCGCCGACCCTGTGTCCCTCGATCGCGACGAGTTCATCGAGGAGGGGCTGGTCGGAGATTTGGACGCTGCGCCCGAGGGCGTAGCCGAGGAGTTTGCGAGAGAACTGCCGGAGAAAATCCTCGCGCCGCTCGCCCGCGAGGTAGGCGCGCAGGCCCTCCATCCCCGCGATCGACGTGCCGTCGCGCAGCACCGTTTTCGTATCAGCTTCGCGGGCGCGGCCGATCGCGTCGAAGCCCTCGAGGGCGAATCCGTAGGGATCGATGCGGCTGTGGCAGCCCGCGCAATTCGCATCGCGGCTGTGGCGTTCGATGAGCTGGCGCTCGGTCAATCCCTCGGGCGCCTCGTCGGGCAACACGGGAACGCCCTTGGGCGGATTCGGCAGTTTGTCGCCGAGGATCACCTCGCTCACCCAGGTGCCCCGGAGGATGGCACTCGTTCGCGAAGCCCCCGAATGTTTCGCCAGGGTCGCGGCGAACCCGAGGAGTCCGCCGCGCCCCTGTTCGCGCAGGCCTTCGATGCGACGCCACGACGAATCGTCGGAGGACACGGGAATGAGGACAGGGGAATTTTGGACAGGATTCCCTCGTCCCCATTCCTTTGTCCCCATTCCATAAAACTCCGCCAACTCTGCATTCATGAAAGTGTGGTCCGCATCGAGGAGGGATAGCACGTTGCCGTCGTTCTGGAACAGGTCGATGAAAAAGCGCGTCACCTCCTCCTGCATGTCGTCCCGCAGTTCGGGAAATTCCGGGAAATGCCGCTCGCTCTTTTCATCGAGCGTGGCGACATCGCGGACGTGAAGATACTGGCAGCCGAACTCGGTCGCGAGGCGGCGGACCCGGTCGGTCTTCAACAAGCGCCGCGCCTGTGCCGCAAGGACCTTGTCATCACGCAGCGTTCCCGCTACGGCGGCGGCGCGCAGTGCTTCATCGGGAGCCGAGGAGGTGAGAAAATAACTCAGCCGTGTCGCGAGCTCCCAGTCCGTGACGGGGCCGGTCGTCTCGCGGGCCTGCTCCCCGCGATAGAGAAAAGCCGGCGAGGTCAGGACCCGCACGAGCATCAAGCGCGGCGGAAAGGACCGGAGCGACGTTTTCTCGGCCTCCGCCAGCGGGCGCCGCCAGGCCTTTGCGGCAAAGTCGACCACCGCCTCGCGCTGGATCACGTCGGCAGCCTGCTGCTGCTCCTTGAACCGCGCCGCCGCCGCGAGAATCGGCGCACGCATCGGCTCGAAGGCGGAGGGCTTCGCATCCTGGGTCGCGTATTGGAAGAGCTGCTCGAAGACATCGACCTGCTTCAAGGGCGCCTCGCTCACGAAGAGCAATTCCGCCCAGAGCCGGTCGAGTTCGCGGGCTTCGTCCTCGGAAAGGATGAGCGACCGGAGAGGGTCGTCCTCCCGATAGAAGAGGGTCAGGGTGACGACCTCGTCCACCGGAACGATGCGGGTGTAACACAGCGCGATGGGAAAGAGCGCGCGGAACTCGTCGAACGCCTTTTCAAACCGCGCCCGCGCCTCGCTGCCGTCGTTCACGATGACCGGGGCGCTGTGCTGGGTGATGAGATTGTTGTCGCTCCATTGTCCCGGCTTCAACGCCGAAGCCGCCTGACCCGCGACGAGCGTGGTGCCCATGTCAGGCTTTTCCGTGAGTAGCCGCATCTGCACGCTGCCGGTCTTCGGCGATGCCAATCGCCCAGTGACGACGAACTCCGCGCCCTTCGCGAGCGCGGCGGGGATCTGGATCTCGAGGACCGAGGATGCCTTCGCGGTCAAGTTCGACGGGCTGCTCGAATCCGGCCGTTTCGAGAGAAAAGGCCTCAGCAGCGGCGAGTTCAGGGGAAACTGCTTCTCCAGAAACTCCCGCACCTTGGCCGCCCGTTCCGGCGAAGGCTGCTTCCGCCAGTCCGCCACCGGCCCCGGCACATCGGGCGCGGCTTCGAGGCTGGCGGGCTGGCTCAGAAAATGCCAAGGCCCGTGCGGATTGCCGGCGAGGATGTCCGGCGAAACGTCCTTGCCGAGATCCCAGGTTTTCGATCCATCTCCAATCGAGAGGTTCACTCCGGTGAGATCGCAGGCGTGATTGCCCTCGCGCGGACCGATCACCAGAGCGACGACCTGGCCCGACTCGACGCGAACGTCCTCGAACGGCCCTATCGGAAACACCGTCGCGCCCTTCGTCTCCCCTTTCGCAAGCACCTCACTCGTATGACCGCGGCGCACCTCGAGCGTCCAGGTGACGCCGTTGCCGCATTCCGGATGCGCGTCGGTGACGTCTCCCGCGATGCGGAAGGTGCCTGCCGTCCCGCAACGCCACGCGATCACCGCGGCCCGCGACGGCGAGGGATGGGTCGCGACACTGTGCGCCTTCATCACTCCCGGAGTCCGCACGGTGGCGTCGGAGGAGTTCGCCAGCACGCCCAGGGCCTGATCGCCGGTCCAGCCCTTGATGAAATTGTAGTCGGGCGTGCTTTTCAGTTGCTGGGTGAGGAGCGGCTCCAGCGTCGTCGTGCCGAAGCCGAGATACTCGCGCCACGCCGCCATCAACTTCGGATCAGCCTCGCCTCCGCCCGCGATCGCATTCAGACAGGCTTCCGTGTCGGCGAGGATCCTCGCCCGTTGTGTCTCGAGATGGGTCACGAGCGCGGGCAGGTCACCGATCGGCAGATCGGGTCGCCCCGCCGAGACGAGGCGCGGATGTTCCCAGATCACCTCGTCGCCTTCCGCCCCGTCGCCCGCATCGCTTGTCGCGAGGTAGAGCGTCACATCGCGATCCGAGTCGAGTTTCACCCGCATCTCATGACGCGCCGTGAGCGGCGTGACCGGCTCCTGCCAGGCTTTCGGCCCGTTTTCCTTGCCGATGTGGCCGACATTGGCAAACCGCCAGAGGACCTGCTGCCACGGTTCGATGTCCGCGGCGGCGAGCGACTTTTCGCGGAACTTCGCCCGCATCGGATCGAGCAGGAGCGAAGGCGTTTTCCCTTCGAGCGCTTCGCGGAGGAGGCCGAGATACTTGGGGCTCAGGCCCTCGTTGCTGCCGCGACCCTGCAGGGCATCGAGATATCTGCCGAGCGGCAGTCGTCCGCTGCCCGTGCCCGTGTCGAGCTGGATCCCCTGCGCGACGGTAGCGCCCGCGTCGCCCGAGGTGGTGTGTTTTGCATAAATCGCCCGGATCCGCGCGAGCGTTTCGCCGGTCCAATCCTGCGGTGAATCACTCGCAGAAAAGCGGATGCCATCCGGCAGCAGGACGAGGTGAGCCGCCACCTCCTTCGCCGCATCGAGATACTTGGTAAGCAGCGCCGGCGACATCACGAGCGCCGCGCCCGCATTCGTGAACCCCTCCCCCGCCGCGCCATCGACGGGGAACTCGCGCGCCGGATCGAGCGAGTCGACTCCGGTGAGATCGCGCAGGGTGTAAGTGTATTCGTGGTTGGAAAGCCGGCGCAGCACCACCGGCCCGGGGTCTCCGGCATTCGCGAGGGCGAGCTCATCGAGCGTGCCCCGCACCCAGCCGAGAAGTTGCTCCTTCTCCGCTTCGGAAAGCTGCTTCTCCTTCTTCGGAGGCATCTCGCCGTGGAGGATCTGGTCGATGACATTCTCCCAGACCTGCGGATCCTTGGCGATGTCCGAGGTCTCGAGATCGAGTTCGCCTTTCTGCTTTTCGGTCGAGTGGCAGTTGAGGCAATAGGTTTGCAGAACCGCCCGTGGCTCGGACGCTTCGACCGTTGAAATCAAAAGCAGGAGTTGGAAGAACCTTCTCATGACAACACCTCCTCCACGACGTGACTTTCTTCGACTCCGGTGAGCCGGAAATCCAGTCCGGCATGACGGTAGGTGAGCCGGTGGTGATCGAAACCCATCAGATGCAGGATGGTGGCGTGGAAATCGCGGACGTGGACGGGCTTTTCGGCGGCGCGCAGGCCGATCTCATCGGTGGCACCGTGGACGATGCCGCGTTTCACTCCGGCACCGGCGAGCCAGGAGCTGAAGGCCCACGGATGATGCTCGCGCCCTTTGGCCTCGGCGGTGTTGTTGAAGGGCGTGCGGCCGAATTCCGTGGTCCACACGACGAGCGTATCGTCCATCATCCCGCGTTGTTTGAGATCACGCAGCAGCGCTGCGATGGGCTGGTCGACGTTCTTCGCGAGTGGCGCGTGCGTCATCATGTCGCCGTGCGCGTCCCAGTTCCCGGATGAGCCGGTGTCGATGAGTTCGACGAAACGCACCCCGCGCTCGACGAGACGCCGCGCCGCGAGGCATTGCCAGCCGAAGCCGGTGGTCTGTCCGCGCTGGAGACCATAATCGGCGAGCGTGGCTTCGGACTCCGATTTGAAATCGAACGCATCCGGCACGGCCATCTGCATGCCGAAGGCGGTTTCGAAGGTCTGCATGCGCGCGGTGAGCAGCGGATCGCCGGCACGTGTGGCGAGGTGCTCCTCGTTCACCTGGCGCAACGCGGCGAGTTCGATCTGCTGGCGGTTTGCCGGCAAACGCGGTGCGACATTCGCGATGGGTTCAGCGCCCGGCACCACGAGCGTGCCCTGATACGCGCCGGGCAGGAAGTCGCTCGCAAAGACCTGCGTACCCGCATAGGTCTGCTTCGGCGCGATGACGACAAAGCCGGGCAGGTTGCGGTTCAACGTGCCGAGGCCATAGGTCACCCACGAGCCCATGCTGGGCCGCGACTGCGCGAACGAGCCCGTGTGCATGCCGAGCGTGGCGTTGTAATGGTTCGAGTGCGAGGTGTGCATCGAGCGGATCAGCGCGATGTCGTCCACGCACGTCGAGAGATGCGGAAACAGCGTGCTCACCTCCGTGCCGCACTGCCCGTGCTTCGCGAACTCCCACTGCGGCCGCTTCAAATAGATGCGCTCATAGCCAGGTCGGCCTTTGATCTCGGGATGGTCGGCCTTGATCTCCTTGCCGTGCCCCTTCACCAGCTCCGGCTTCGGATCAAAGCTGTCCACATGGGACACGCCACCCGTCATGAAGAGGAAGATGACGTTCTTCGCCTTCGCCGGAAAATGCGGTTCCTTTGGTGCAAGCGGGTCGGCGCTGTCCGCGAGCAATCGCTGCACGATACCGGGGAACACGAGCGATCCGGCGGCGGCGGAGCGGAGGAAGTGGCGGCGGTTGGTCGGCGTTCGCATGTCAGTCGATGTGCAGAAACTCATTGCCCGCCATCAGCACGCGCACCTGTGCGGCCCATTTGGCGGCGTTGTCAGCGGGATAGCTGGCGAGGAAAGACTTCGTGCGCTGCGTTTCGGCGGGGTTGGGTTGGCGCTGGAACAGGATGCGCCATGCTTCGACGATGCGGGCGTCGTCATCGGGCAGTGGCGCGAGCTTTTTCGCCAAGGCATCGGCCTGGATGTGGAAGAATGGATCGTTGATGAAGTAAAGCGCCTGCGTGGGCACGGTCGTCGTTTGTCGGGCGGCAGTGGTGGCGTTGGGGTCGGCGCCGTCGAAGAGCGAGAGGAAGGGATGCCGCCGCTGGCGCTGCACCATGAGGTAGGCGCTGCGCTTGTTGGTCTCATAGACAGCGTTGAAGGGGCCGTGCTGGGTAAACTTCCACGTCGATTCCGCAGGAAAGGGATGCGCCTCGGCGGGCGTGAGATCGAGCTGGCCGGAGGCGGTGAGCAGGCTGTCGCGCATCTCCTCGGCGGTGAGGCGGCGGCGCGGAAAGTGCGCGAGGAGGCGGTTGTCGGGATCGGCATTGATTGATGCTCCCGCAGATTCAGGGAGGCCCACAGATTGGGTTATGATCGGGCTGGACTGATTCAAAGAAAAATCTGCTGGCCTCCCTGAATCTGCTGGAAAACTCGAACGTTGATAGGCGGCGCTGCTCAAGATCGGGAAACCGGACCTCAGTGCTAACCGCTTTAAACATGGATGCTAAGTTCCTCAATCGTCAAAATCGGGATCTTCCCCGGGGACAACCTCTCCGTCTAAATCTTCGTCGTCCTCAAAATCGTCCTCTTCTTCGGAGAGTCCATCGTCGTCGGGCTCAATATCGTATTCGTCTTCAAGCT
>JALRFZ010000661.1 GCA_023253615.1 Verrucomicrobiales bacterium
CGTTCTACCGGGTCATGGCGCCGCTGGTTCAGTCGGAGAAGTTCGGTGCCGCGGACTATATCCGCCGGTGGGTGCCGGAGCTTGCGTCCCTGTCCGACGCCGACATCCACGATCCTTGGGGCAAGGGTGCTGCCCCGCCGGGATCGACCTCCCGCGGGGCGAACTTCGCTTTCTTCTCCTTCTCCGAATTCATGAATTTTGCCTGTCCCACCTGTCACATTACGCTCCAGGCCGAGCCCGAACTTGCTGGAAAAACCGTGAAATGTCCGGGGTGCTCCACCCGCATCCAGATCCCCGAATTCACCCAGGAACACGAGGGCGCCGGGGAGGAGATGGCCGATGAATTCTACCAGCAGCTCCCCGAGCTGAATCTCGCCACCGGCCACGCCGGTCCCCACCCCTCCACGGTGAACATCTGGCTCGCCGGTGGTCTCGGCGTCGGCGCGACCTTCCTCTGGTATGTCGTGATGTTCCTGCTGCCGAAGAAGGAGGGCGACGCCTCCGGTATCGCCGTCTACCTGCGCGAGCTCTTCTGCGAGCGCGGCACGACCCAGTACGTCACCACCCTGCTCGCCTTCTGGTGCATGGCCCTCCTCGTCCTGAAATGGCTCAACATCCGCAAGCAGCGGCGCGCCATGATGATCCAGGCCCTGCCCGCCGATATCTCCGAGGAAATCAACCCCTCGAACCTGAAGGAATTCCACGATCACATCATCAACTTCCCCAAGGCCCTGCGGAACACCTACATCGTCAACCGGATCCGCAAGGCGCTCGAGTTCTTCTACGTGCGCCAGAACAACCCCGAGGTCGCGCAGATGATCAGCTCGCAGTCGGAAGTCGATGCGGCCAAGGCCAACGGCAGCTACGGCATGGTGAAGGTCTTCCTCTGGGCCATCCCGATCATGGGCTTCATCGGCACCGTCGTCGGGATCGGCGACGCCATCGGCGGCTTCGGCGCCGTCTTCGGCGCCGGCGAAGGCGGGGACATGAGCCAGATCAAGGAGCCCCTCCTCGAAGTTCTCGGGAGCATGGGCGTGGCCTTCGACACCACCCTGCTCGCCCTCGTCCTCAGCATCATCCTCAGCTTCCCCGCGAGCTCGCTGCAGGGCTCCGAGGACGACCTCGTCACCGATGTCGATGAATATTGCATCGACCACCTCCTCAAGCGCCTCAACGACGGCGGCGCCTCCACCAACGTCGGTTCCGACCCCGCCCTCCTCAAGGCCATCGGCGACGCGATCGCCAACAACCAGAAGGAAGTGATGGGCCGCTTCGAGAACGTGCAGAAGCAGATGGCCGAGAACCTGGGCAACCAGTCGAAGCAGGCCGAGAAAGTCGCCGAGGCGATCGAGAAGCAGATGCAGTCCATCGACGACCGCACCGAGAAATACGAGAAGAAGCTCGATCGCTCCATCGACGCCCAGGTCGCCGCCCTCGCCGACGGCATCCGGAATCTCAACGAAGTCCTCCGCGACTTGAACGGAAAGCAGATCGTCGTGCAGAAAAAAGGCTGGTTCAGCCGCGGGTGACCGGTTTATCATCCCTGAGAGATGGCAAAGCGCGCCAGAGACAACGGGGGATCCGTCAATCTTTTCCCCTTCCTCAGCATCCTGATCTGCATCATCGGGTGCCTCACCCTCATCATCGTGGTGATCAACCTCATCGCGATGAACAAGGGCGAGGGCAAGACCCCCGAGGAGGTCGAGCGCGCCCGCGAGTTCGTCGCCCTCAAGAAAGAGCGCGATGAGAACCAGCAGGATGCCGACAAGCTGCGCCAGCTCATCGAGAACCTCATCCAGCAGAACCGTGACGCGATCACCCTGAAGGACAAGCTCATCACCCTGAAGAAGACCCTCGAGAACCAGGAGGAAATCGACAAGAGCCGCGAGGAGCTCATCGCGAAATTCAACCTCCTCCAGACGACGAACAAGAAGCTCGTCGAGGACGAGAAATTCCTGCTGGAAGAGATCAAGAAGAAGGAGGAGGAACTCGCCAAACGCGCCGAGCCGCCGAAGGCCGCCGCCCTCCAGGTGCGCCCGAGCGGCAGCAGCGCCACGACCCGCCCCTACTTCGTCGAGGTCTCCGAGCGCGGCGTCTACCTCCACCGCAGCCTCACCCAGGAGCCGCCCGTGATCCCCATCGCCTCGCTCAACCAGAGCCCCGAGTTCATCGAGTTCCTCAAGATGATCGCCTCACAGCCCTACAACCGCGTCATCTTCCTCGTGCGCGGCACCCCCGGTGCGGTGAAAACCCTGAACGAGGCCAGCGCCGTCGTCGCCGGCTACAACCGCGCCAACGGCACCGAGATCATTCCCGGCCGCCTCCCCCTCCCCGGAGAAGGCAAGGTCGATCTGCAGCTCTTCGCCCAGTTTCTCGAACCCTGACCGAACCACCCCGACGAGATGGCCAAACGCCCCAGAGCCGAGGAAGAGCGGAGCATGGACTCGCTCATGGATGCCTTGACGAACGTCGTCGGCATTCTCCTCCTCATCCTCATCGTCCTCAGTCTCCAGATCACCACCGCGGTGAAGAAGATCGTCGACAACCTGCCGCCCGTCACCATCGAGGAGCTCGAGGCGATCAAGGTGAGCCGGGAAAAATCCCTCAAGAATCTCGAGGAGCTGCGCCAGACCCACCAGAAGACGCAGGACAACCTCCCCACCCCCGACGAAGCCGCGCAGATCGCCGTGGAGCTCGAGGATTTCGAGAAGAACAACCAGGAACTCGCCGACAAGACCGCCGACATCGCCGAGTGGCAGAAAAAGGTCGAGGACCAGGAGGCCGCGAAGGTCGAGAACGATACCAAGGTGCAGACCGCCGACGCCCGCAACCGCGAACTCGCCGCCCTCCTTGCCACCACCCCCGAGCAACAGGCCCTGGCCGCGAAGGAGGTGCTGATGCCCAATCCCCGCGTCGCCGAGGCCGATTCGCGGGCGCTCTACCTCGTCTGCAAGGGCGGACGACTCTATTTCGTCGGCGATCCCTACGAGCACGCCTTCAAGATCCGTGACGTGATCGAACAGAATTTCACCGACCTCGCCTTCACCGGCAAGGCGATCGGCTCCTACACCTACGAGGTGAAGGATACCAAAAAGAACGACGCCGGCGCCTTCCTCGCCAAGACCGAGAAATTCCGTCTCAACCGCCGCGACCGCGAGGGCCTCGCCTCATGGGAGAATCTCACGCCGGTGTGGAGCAACCGCGAGGGCGTCGAGGCCAAACCCGCCAACGTCATCGACCGCATTTTCGGTGCCCAGGAAGAGGCCGAACTCGCCGTGTCCAAATTCCGCTACGACATCAAGAAGATCCAGGCCTTCTTCGGCGACGGGAAGTTCGGTCCGAAGGATTTCAAATACCACATCGCTCCCGGCAACGGCGACCGCATCAAGATGGCGCTCGAGATGAAGGCCGACGGCGGCTGGACGCCCGATCAGTTCCTCGCCGGCAATTCCGAGTTCGAGCAGTTCTGCAAGCAGGCCGCGACGAACCGACGCACCCTCTTTTTCTACTACGTGGCCCCGGACAGCTTCGAGACCTATCTCCAGGCCCGCTCGAAGTCCGAGCAATTCCGCGTGCCCGCGGGCTGGTCCGTCTGGGAAGGCGACAAGCTCGAGCCCCGGGCCGCCCCGGTGATGCCGACGGTCCGCTACAATCTCGACCGGCTTCCCGACGCCGAATACATGAAGATCGCGGACGCCGTCGGTCCCTTCCTCGTCGAGGAGCGCAACAAGGAGCACGCCGAGTTCACCGACCGCGTCAATCAATCCGTGCCCGCCGATCTCACCGACGCCGCCGCCCGGACCGATTTCGTGAACAAGCTCACCACGGAGCGCCGCGAGTGGGGTGTCGCCCGTCTCCAGCCTTACACCATCGCCATTTTCCAGGCCGCGCTGGCCGCCCAGAAGGCCTCGGGCGAGACCGAGATCGTGCTCGAGGAACATCCCCCGGAGATTCCCGGCATCCGGATCTTCCAGGCGTCGGCACCTCCGTCAAAACCGACTCCCCCGCCGGATCCGAACCGTCCGCCGCCGCGGCCCGCCCCTGCGGCCGGTGGCACGACCCTGATCCTTGACTGATCAGGGCGGGACGGGCCCCGCTCATCGCCGCTTCGCGATGGCGTGAACGAATCCATCGGGAGGATCGCCGTCAAAGCGGTCAATCCAACGCACCGAGGAGGAGATCGACGTGCTCCGCCGGCTTCACCTTGGGGAAGACCGCTTTCACGATCCCCTTTTCATCGAGGACGAAGGTGGTGCGCTCCGTGCCCAGGTAGGTTTTTCCATACATCGACTTCTCCACCCAGACACCGTAGGCGGCGACCATCTCCTGCGCCTCGTCGCTGAGGAGGGGAAAAGGCAGGTCGTATTTCTGGATGAACTTCGCGTGTTTCTTCACCGGATCGATGCTGATGCCGAAGACCTTTGCCTTTTTCGAGAGCTCGCCCCAGGCATCGCGGATGCCGCAGGCCTGCGTCGTGCAGCCCGGCGTGTCATCCTTCGGATAAAAGTAGAGGACGACCTTCGAGCCTTTCAGATCGGCGAGGGTGACGCGGGCATTCTCGCCGTATCCGCCTCCGACCACTGGCAGGTCGAAATCGGGGGCCTTTTTTCCAAGAGCGGGTGTGGTGGACATATCACGGAATACGATTTTCGGCGACTTTGCGGACTAGGCAAATCCGTAGCTGCATTCCGTGGAAATCCCGCTTTACTGGTGATCCCGATCCGCTCCCCATGGTCCTTTCCCCCGACGACGCCAAAGACTTTTTCAGACTGCTTTCCAGCCTGATGGGATTTCTCCTCGCACCGCGGGGCAAACGAAAAGGCAACCGATCTGCCGCCGATTACAAAAAACTCTCCATCGAGGATCGCTTCGACCTCCACCGCCGCTTCGCTGAAAATGCATCGCGGGAAGTCGAGGCTTATCTGTCGACGAATCCCGATCACCTCCCCGCCGCCGATCTCGCCGAGATCGCGGCATGGAAGGACGCTGTCAGCGGCAAATTCATCTTCCTGCGCCAGCTCAAGAACCACCACGTGATGATCGAGCTGAGCGAGAAGCCTCGCGTCCTTCTCGTATCCGGCCTGAATCAACCCATCCAGGAAGTGCTCCGGCAACCCCTCCCCGCGATCGGCGAGACGACCCTGCTGCCCTTCCGGGGGAAGATCGTCTGCGACGGCGTGATTTCGAGTCCGCGGATCGCCATCGGCAACCAACTGCGCAAGAACTACAACGCGTTCTATCAAACCGCCAAAAAGAAGGGGGAATTGATCTCCGAACTCGGTGTCCCACCCGGTCCACGGAAGACCCCTGCCGCCAAAAAGGCGAGTGCGAAGAAGCCCGCGAATCCCCTCCAGCGGCTCATCGCGAGCGTGGCGAAGCGGCTCCGCGAATACCGGGAGGAGCGGGCCATCTTGAAGAAGTTCGAAGACGAAGTCGTACCCGCCTTCCAGACCTGGGTCGAGACGCGGTTCAAGAAGGAGCGCGCGGAAGCCTTCGCCCTGCAAAACGAGATCGACGATCTACAGGAGACCATTTTCCGCTTGAATGAAGGCACCGCCGGCGGGGTCGACGAAGTCCTCGCGGGAGTCAGGGAGGAGCGCGAAACGATGGAGACCGCCCGCGCCGAGGGAGCCCCGATGCCACCGCCGCCCGAGGAAATGATGGAGGCGATGTTCGACGAATTCCTCGAGCAGACCCGTGGCCTCAGCCCGTGGGATCTCGAAGCGGAGGAATACGACGAGGCCTACGCCGGCTTCCGGGAATCTTTCAAACACGCCGCCGACGGGAACAAGGCCGCCTTCGAGCGTTCGCTGATGGGACTGCTCACCGACCGCTCTCCCGACCACGTGAAGCGCGTCAACAGCGCCTATCGCCGCGTCGCGAAGATGCTGCACCCTGACAAACACTCCGACCACGACGACGATACCAAGGAACTCTGGGAGCTCCTCCGCGAGGCCAAGGAGGTGAACGACCTCGAGACGATCGAGCGCATCGAGATCGAATGGCGCCTGCTGCGATCCGCCGCTTTCACCGACGACGAAACGCCCCGCCTGAAGCATCTGCAATACCAGCTCAAGGAGGACTTCCGCGATCTCCGATTCATGCGCGAGCGTCTCACCACCCATCCGATGTGGGGAGTCGCCTCGCCCAAGCCAACCAAGGCGGTCGAGAAAATCGTCAAAGCCGGAATCACCGATGAGATCCGCGAGCTGCAGTTTCTGAAGAAGATGATGGAAGCCCGGCTCGCGGCCCTGCACCGGATGCCGCGACAAAACGCCATTCGCAAATCGGCCACAAAGAAAAAAGCCACCCCCAAAAAGGCGGCAGCCAAGAAGTCCGATCCGAAGAAGTCCGCCCCCGAACCCGGGGACGAGCAGCTCGATTTCGGTTTTTGATTCCGGTCTTGGGACGTGACTCGACCCGGCTGCCGGGCCCGATTTTCCCCTTTCCACGGCCCCTCGCCGCCCCTATCGTCCCGGGAATCTTATCGACCGCCGTTCTCCCATGCCCGACTCCCCCGCCCCCGCCACGCTCCAGGAAGATGATGTCGCCGCCATCGATCACCTCCGCACCGCCTACGCCGATCTGAGAGGCGAGCTTTCCAAAGTCATCGTCGGGCAGGAGGCGGTGATCGAGCAACTCGCCATCTGCCTTTTCGCCCGCGGCCACGCCCTCCTCATGGGAGTGCCGGGCCTCGCCAAGACCCTCCTCGTCTCGCGCCTCGCCGAGACGATGTCGCTCAGCTTCAGCCGCATCCAGTTCACTCCCGATCTGATGCCGATGGACATCACCGGCACCGAGATCCTCCAGGATACCGGCACCGGCCGCCGCGAATTCGAGTTCGCCAAAGGCCCCGTCTTCGCCAACATCGTCCTCGCCGACGAGATCAACCG
>JALRFZ010000683.1 GCA_023253615.1 Verrucomicrobiales bacterium
ATGGAGACAGCGAGCGTCAGGAGCCGGTCCGGCTCTCCTCCGTCCTGTCCCCAGGGGGACTTTCCGTTCACGAGGATCATGCCGTCGGCGTTCTTCGTCACGCGGTGCCGGGAGGCGACGAAGGCAGGATCCTCGACGACCGCCTCGAATCCCCCGTGCCTCAGGATGCCGGTGGAACCCTCCGGCCCGAAGGCCTTCCAATCCATGACCGGCCGGAGCCGGCTGCCATGGATATAGCGGTCGCCGGACGCGTCTTCCTCGTCCGAGAAGACCAGGTGGAATCCGCCCTTCGCCCCGGGATCGACAAAGACGGGAGCACCATGAAGGACCCTGCCCGTGATGTTCGCCTTGAGACTGGCGCCATCGCGCAGGTTGGTGTATCCGTCAGGATCCTGGACGAATCTCAGGGATTCACGGATGCCATCATCGACGGGAGGAGCCTCCTGCGTCCGGGCGTTGGTGATTCCACCGGCGAGCAGCGCCGGGAGCAGGTGAAAAACAAGGGAGCGGTTTGATTTCATGGTCTCGGTTCTGCCGTGAAGACGATCGTGGATGAGGAACGATTCATTTCGAGGGCGCGATACGGGATCCTTTGGAAATTCCTCATGCAACGATGCGGAGTCCGGAGGGTTCAACCACCATGCGCCGCCACCCTCTGCCGATGATCCAATCCCTGAAACTCCCCGCCCTCCTCGCGCTGCTCTTCCTCTGCGCCGGCCCGGGCGAGGCCGCCCCGTCGCGCCCGAATCTCCTCTTCCTTCTCAGCGACGACCACAGCTATCCCTACCTGAGCACCTACGGCGATCCGAACGTGAAGACGCCGGTGCTCGACCAACTCGCGGCCGAGGGGATGAAGTTCCACCGCTTCTTCACCGGGGCCCCGCAGTGCGTTCCCTCCCGCGCGTGCTACATGACGGGCCGCTCCGCCGTCGCCGCGCGCATGACCCGCTTCTCCGCGCCATTGCCGAAGGATGAGATCACCCTGCCCGAACTGCTCAGGGACAAGGGCGGCTACCACACCGGCATCTGCGGCCGCAGCTTTCATCTCGATGGAGCGACCAAGATCGGTGCCGCCGCCGCGCGCGCCTTCGACGAGCACGATCTGAAGACGTTCGCCGACCGCGTCGATTTCCTGAATACCTGCCCGGACCCCGAGGTCGCCGGACAGGTCGCGAAGTTTCTCGACGAGCGTCCGAAGGAGAAGCCGTTTTTCCTCTGGGCGAACTTCAGTGATCCGCACACCCCGTGGAACGCCCCCGCGGAATTCCGTCCCGATCCGGCGAGTCTGAAGCTCCCCGCCCATTGGCCCGACCTGCCCGGGATGCGCGAGCAACTGGCCGACTACTTCGCCGAGATCAACCGACTCGACCGCACCGTAGGCGCGGTCCTCGCCGAACTCGAAAAACGCGGTCTGAAGGACAACACCCTCGTCGTCTTCGCCGGCGACAACGGCGGCGCGCTGCCCCATGGCAAGGGTTCGCTCTACGATCCCGGATCGAACGTGCCTTTCGTCGTGCGTTGGCCCGGCGTGGTGAAACCCGGCGGCGAATCGCAGGCCCTCGTCAGTGGTGAAGATTTCGCGCCCACCCTGCTCGAGGCCGCCGGACTCGAGGCCGGACCGAAGATGAGCGGGATCAGCATCGTGCGCTTGCTCAAGGGCGAGGCTTTCACGCCGCGGAAACACGTTTTCGTCGAGCGCGGCCCTCACGGCTCCGCTCCCGTGACCGCGACCATGAGCAGCTCCGGCTACGACCTGGGGCGCGCCGTGCGCAGTGATCGCTACAAGCTGATCTACAATTGCACCCCTTGGATCCCCTACTCGCCCGTCGACATTGCCGGTGGCATCGCGTGGAAAGAGATGCAGGAAGCCAACGCCGCGGGCAAACTCGCCCCCGGAGTGGGCGCGACCTATTTCACGACGCCTCGGCCTGTTTACGAGTTGTATGATCTCGAGGCCGATCCCTCCGAGTTGAACAATCTCAGCGGCAAGGCGGAGTTCGCCAAGTTGGAGAAGGAACTCCGCGAAGCCCTCGCCGAAAAGATGATCCTCGACTGGGATTACCTGCCCCTGCCCGATTTGATGGAGGGTGGGCAAAAGGGCCGGAAAGGGAAGGGCAAAGGGAAGGGGTGACGCGCGACCTGTAGCCGGCCTCACTGAGGGCCGGGCCGTGGACCAAAGGATGCTCGCCCGGAAACGTCCGTTCGGGGGTCACTGACACCGGCTACAAACGATGCCGGCCGCTCCCATTCCCCTATACAAGCCATTGCCATCAGTCCCCGTTTCGGGCTCAATAGGGAAAGTCCCATGCATCCGGTTTCCCTCGCCCGCGCTTTCTTCCTGCTCTCCCTCTCCGGCCTTTCCCTCAAAGCCGCCGAGCCTCCCTTGCCCGCCACAGTCGAATTCAACCGCGACATCCGTCCCATCCTCTCGGACAACTGCTTCTACTGCCACGGCAACGACCCGAGCCATCGGAAGGGAAAACTCCGTCTCGACCTCCGCGACGAGGCCCTCGCGAAGGAGGCCTTTGTCCCGGGAAAACCCGGCGAAAGCCTGCTCATCGACCGCATCCTCACCGAGGACGAGGACGAGCTGATGCCTCCGCCCGACTCGCACAAAAAACTGACCCAGCGCCAGAAGGATCTCCTCGCGAAATGGATCGAGCAGGGCGCCGAATACCAGCAACATTGGTCCTATGAAAAACCGGTCAAGGCGGAGGTCCCCGCGGGGATCAACGGCGTCGATCACCTCGTGCGGCAGCGCCTTTCCTCGATCGGGCTGAAGCCCTCGCCGGAGGCCGACAAACGCACCCTCATCCGCCGCCTCCACGCCGACCTCGTCGGATTGCCGCCAAAGCCGGAGGACGTCGCCGCCTTTGTCGCGGACTCCTCGCCCGACGCCTACGCGAAGCTCGTCGAGAAGCTCCTGACAAACCCACACTACGGCGAACGCATGGCGATCGGCTGGCTCGACGTCGTGCGCTTCGCCGACACGATCGGATACCACAGCGACAACCCGCGCAACGTCTGGCCCTACCGCGACTG
>JALRFZ010000702.1 GCA_023253615.1 Verrucomicrobiales bacterium
GAGCCCCTCGATCCGTTCGTTCAGTTCGTTGCGCGCGGTGAGGAGCACGATCGGCAGGGTGACATGCCGTTGCCGCAGGCTGCGGAGCACGCTGAGCCCGTCGCGTCCCGGCAACATGATGTCGAGGATCATGGCATCGAAGGACTCCGTCGTCGCGAGCTCGTAGCCATCCTCTCCGGTGCGGGTGACGGTCACGGCAAAGCCAGCCTCCTCCAGCCCGGAACGGATGAAGCCGGCGATCTGCGGCTGGTCTTCGACAACGAGGATGCGCATGAATCAGGAAGCGGATGACCTCCATGTGGGACCGGCATCTTGCCGGTCTTCAAAGGACGCGTCTTCTCCAGAAAGTGACTGGCGGGACGCCAGTCCCACGTGGGCTTTCGACAAGGTGTATGCCTCTTCGCTTAGACCGGCCTTCATCGGATTGCCCGCAATGTAAGCCGCATACTTCTCCAGTGACGCGAAATCCCTCACCAGATGATCGAATCGTTCGTCCAGCCAGAAGGTGCCGCGGCCGCCAATCGCCTTGTTGATGGCTTTCGCGGTGAACGATTTCCAACTATGGATCAATTGCCCCAAGGTCCATGGAGGCAATGGACGCGTCAGCAAATGGACATGGTTCGGCATGATCACCCAATCGCCCAACTGATAGCGTGAAGTCTGGCTTTCCGGTCGCTCGTTGAAACACTCCAGAGCATCGGAAACGATCCGGCGCAGCTCAGGGCGGCGCAGCAAACAAGCGCCGTATCCGCGATCCGACCAACGCTCGATCCGGTCGAGAAACTCCGCGCGATAGACCCGCCATTCGACATCCGACCAAGGTTTCGGGTGGTTCTGCTCGAATTCATCGCGCTCGCTCTTCCATTGATTCAATTTCTCCGCCGGAATCGAGTCGGCGGTTCGAAACGTGACGAAATAGGTGCACCCGGACTGTTCCCAGTGCGGCAATTGACGCCGCCAGCGACCGGTCTCCGCTTCGGAATCGAATGGAATGAAGTCCATCGGGAAGGATTGCCGAGTCCTCGAAGAATTGCCAGTCCCAATCCTTTCGAAACGACGCGGCGAGGTCTGTTGTGGTCCACGTGGGACCGGCGTCCCGCCGGTCGATTTCTCAAACCGTAGAACCATTGCCGTTTCCATGATGCTTATTGCGTGCTGATTCCCGACCGGCGGGACGCCGGTCCCACGTGGGGCTTCGCAAGGAACGCTCAGGGGCGGGAATCTCCCTTTCCCCCGCGCGGGCCGCCGGTGGACCCCTCGGGACGGGCGTAGACCACGCTCAGGTCGGCCCGGCCGAGAATCCTGCCGTCCATCGCCTCCAGCAAGGCCTCGCGACTGACGCGATCGGGCGGACCCGCGGGTTTCGGAACGTCGGAAAGGGCGTAAAGATGAAGCACGTAGGTCTTGTCGCCAGGGCCTTGGGAATGGGGCGGTTCGTAGCCGACTTCTCCGCGGAAACCCACACCGACCTGACCGATCTCCGAGGCATCCTCCGGCAGGCTGGTCATGCTCGCCGGGATGTCCCACATCACCCAATAGCTCTTCATCTCGTCCCCCGGCGCGAGGTGATCCATGATCAACGCGTAACTCTTCGTTCCGACCGGCGCGCCCTCCCACGACAGCGGAGGCGATACCCCGGCCCCATCGCCGGTGAATGCGACGGGCAACCGGCCGTCTTCGCCAATCCCGGGGCTGGTCAGGGCGAATCCATCCACGGATTTCCCCGCTGGCAATGGGGAAGAGACCGAGGCCGGGGCCGGGGCCGGATCCCGACCTGGACCACGTGCCTCCATTCCTCCACCTCCACCGCGATTTCCGCCTCCCGGGGGACGCCCCGTGGCTTCTTCGCGATCCAACCGGCCATCGCCATTCCGATCGAGGGTCTTCAGCCGTTCCTCCGCGACTTCGAGTTCTTCGGCATCGAGGTAGCCATCTTCGTTGGTGTCCAAAACCAATAGCAAGGGATCCGGCCTCTGACCGCCTCCGCCACCCGGAGGTCTCATCTCCGGACCGCCACCACCTCCGGGAGGACGACCGCCGCCCGGAGGCCGCATTTCCGGGCCACCTCCGCCGCCGCCTCGCGGAAGACGATCACCGCCTCCGCCTGGGGGACGACCTCCACCCCCTACCCCGCCGCCTCCACGGACGCGATAAACCTCACTCGTCTTGCCCTCGCGGCCATTGTCGAACTCGAAGGGAAAGGTTCCATCCTCGCCGATGCGATACCGCACCGTGCGCGGATCCCCATCGACGGTGTAACTCAACTGATAGGCATTTTCCCCCGTCTTCTCGAAGCCGGTGATCTCAGCTCCGCGGAGGGCTTGCAGCGCCTCGCGCACCCCCTGGGCCCGGGGCTGGGGATCGACCTGCCCCTCGGCCTCGACAACCTCGCCGTGGAATCCACCGAGGACGTAGGGATACCTCTCCGCGGCGTGGTAGTGATATCCGATTCCGTCGTGATCGTGCCCGTGACATTGATCGAGATGCTTCGGAGCGGATCCGTCGGCTTCCGTCAATCCGATCACGGGATACCCGTCGAGCGCGTAGGCGACCGGCTTACCCTTTCCAACGACGGTCTCCAGATGGACCGGGGCGATGTGGTAATGATAGTCATCCGCCCGCCCGCAGTGACCGCCCCACTGGTCGAGTTCGCCGATTTCATACGACACCTCGCCGCGGTTGTTCTGCGGATTGAAAATCGGGATGCCGTTCACCGCGATGGCGATGGCTCCGCGGAGGAATCTCCCTTCGATCATGGCCGGTTCGGCCGCAGGGACGGGTTTCAGAGGTACGCGCCAGGCGTTTTCGCCGACGTAAGGCTGCGGCAGCGGCACCTGCTGTTGCCAGGCGGTGATGCCGACCATCATGTTGTGATCCGGCAGTCCATTGCCCTCGATGTAGAAGTAATCCGCATCCCAGGACACGCCCAGCCGCTCGCGAAACGGGGCGAATGCCGACGCTGCTACCGGCACCGCACCGGCCGGGCGCTCGAAGGTGCGCTCACCGGGAAATGCCGCGGCAAACGGCGCGAGTTTCGGTGCCACCGCCGCGACCGCGAGCGGAATGAGCAACGGCACGGCCGCTACGGCAGCGATTCGGAAGACTGGCAGGATGCCAGTCCCACGTGGAACCGGCGTGCCGCCGGTTTTCGATTCGGAAGAGACTGAACACTGTTGCATCGCGCACATGATAGGGTCGGGTCAGGGTTTGGTCGTGTCGATGTGACCACGCGGCCACTTCGGAGGCAAGGGCGATCCGTTCGGCGGGCTCGCGATCCGGGTCCGGAAGAGCACGGTGTTGTCGAGGGCCAGATTGCCGGTCCAGATCCACTTCGCCCCTTCGAAGTCGTGTTGGTAGAAGGGTTCCTTCGGATCCACCGCTTCCTCGGTGTGCTCGGTCGCATTCGGCCACGTGCTGTCATCGAAGTCGATCGCGTACCAATTCTCCGGGATCGCCTCGTGCCGCGTCTTGGGATTCTTGAGATCGCCATCGACGGGTCCATGGAAAAAGCTCTTCGCCTTCCACGAAGCGTTCGTCACGGTGCCATCGCTGAACTTCAGGATGAAACCGCCATCGCCGATCTGCGAGTTGTCGTACTCAAGGCCCGACGCCGGGTCGGCGTTGTCGCGGGCCATCACCGCGATCGTCATCGGGTATTCGGGGAGGATGTCCACCGACACGACATTGTGCGGAATGAAGGAAATCGAGTCCACCGCCACGAGATGACCGTTGATGTAGAGCTGGAACCAGTTGTCCGCGTAGATGTTCGCCTTCGAGGAATCGGTGATCTTAGGCTTCTGGATCTGCGGCCCTCCCTTGCCTCCCCCTTTGGGGCCTTTCCCACCCGGAGGACGCCCTTCTCCACGGGGCGGCCGGGGAGGATCCTGGGATTGCAGGAGGCCGCACGCTAGGACGGGCAGGCAGAGGCAGGTAAGCAAGCAGAGCAGTCGATGGGATCGTTTCATGGGGGAAGAACTCCTTTCACCTTGAACTAACCATCGCGCCCTGACAGGATCGTTACCGCGGCATTACGCATGTGTAATGTTTGCCTGCCTTCTCCCTTGGTCAGCCCCGCCATGAACCGCCGCGAATCACTCGCCTGCCTCCTCGGCACCGCCGCCGCCACCGCTTCGGCCCAAACCACCGCCGCCATGTCCCTCTCCTCCGCCGTCGATGCCGTCGTCTCCCTCGTGCAGGAAACCGTCGCGGCCGGCATGGTGAATGCCGCGGCTCTCCACGTGCAGCGGGGAGATGAGATGCACCGCCACGCCTTCGGGACGGCGGAGCCCGACTCGATGTTCCTCCTCGGGTCCATCACGAAGCCCTTCACCGCCCTCGCCGTGATGATCCTCTCCGACCGGGGCGAGCTGCGGCTCTCCGATCCGGTCATGAAAATCTTGCCCGAGTTCTCCGAGGGCGACCGGGCCAAGGTCACGATCGCCCAACTCCTCACCCACACCTCGGGACTGCCGGATCAATTGCCTGACAACAACGCCATGCGCGCCCGGCACGCGCCTTTGTCCGAATTCGTCGCCGCGACCGTACGCACGCCCCTCTCCTTCGCCCCCGGCACCCGATACCAGTATCAGAGCATGGGCATCCTCCTTGCCGCCGAAATCGTCGAGCGCCTGACAAACCAACCTCTGCCCGACTTTCTTGCCGAGACCGTCTTCTCTCCTTTCGGGAGGAAACGCTCTGTCCTCGGCGTCGGCTCGTTTCGGAAGGACAATCTTATCCCCATGCAGACCGACCGCGCCGCCCCCGAGGCCGGAGGCGGGGATCCCACCGCGAAGGACTGGGACTGGAACAGTGATTACTGGCGGCACCTCGCCGCTCCCTGGGGTGGTGGCCACGCCTCCGCCGGCGATGTCGCCCTCTTCCTCCGCGAATTTCTCGCACCGAGCGGAAAGATCCTGCGCGAGGCGGCCGCCCGGGACATGGTGCGGAATCACACCCCCGCACTCGGCGCCGACCGAGGCCTCGGCTTCCAGCTCGGTGCGGCCCTGGGAAATGGCTGTTCTCCCGCCGCCTTCGGCCACCCCGGCTCCACCGGCACCCTCGCCTGGGCCGATCCCACAACCGGGACGAGTTTCGTGCTCCTCACCTCGCTCCCGCGGAACCTTTCGGGAGCCTTGCTGCTCGATCCGGCTTCGGACCGGATCTCGGAGGCGGGAGGATGAAGCAGGCCCACCGCGCCGTGCGCGGGAATTCCGAACGGAACAGGAGCCGTCTCCCCGGCCTTGACGCCGCGCGCCCCTCCCGGGAAACTGGTGTCACCATGATGTGGGAGGGTGTCTTCAACGGCTTGAGATGGCTCGCGGGTGCAGGACTGCTGGGGCTTGCCTGGCACTGGGGCACGAGGGAGCAGGATCCCGTCAATCCCGCGCGCCTCCTCCTCGCCACGGCGTCGTTCCTGGCCGCCCTCCTTTTCCTGTGGAAACCGATCTTTCATTTCGCGACCCGACCGCTCTTCGCGTTGATCGACGCGATCTTTTTTCCCGGCGGAGCGCCCGGCAAACCCTCGCTCAACCTGAAGCTCCCCGCCCATTATCTCGACGAAGCCCGCTACGAGGAGGCGCTCGCGGAATACCGGAAGATCCTTCGGCATTACCCCGACGAGACCGAGGCCTATGAAAAATCGATCTGGATCCAAGCCGCCGTCTTCAAGGCCCCCTCCGCGGCAAGAGCGCTTCTGAAAAAGGCGAAGCGCCGGGGACTTGTCCTCGATCCCGCCATGGTGAGCCTGGCGGAGACACCGGTCAGGCCGTGAACCGTCGGGAGAGGACCGGAGACCGGCCTCGCCCCAACGAAAAACGCCGCGGTAGGATGACCGCGGCGCTTCGAAAGAAACGGGGCTTCGTTCGGAATCCGATCAGGGCGTCGGGACGGTGGCGATGGTCTTGGAGACGCGCGCCACGATCTGATACGGATCCGCCTGCGAGTTGGGGCGGCGGTCTTCGAGATAGCCCTTGTAGCCGTTGTTCACGAAGGAGTGGGGAATGCGGATGGAGGCTCCGCGATCGGCCACGCCATAGCTGAACTTGTCGATCGACTGGGTCTCGTGGAGACCGGTGAGTCGAAGGTGGTTGTCGGGACCGTAGGCCGCGATGTGCTCGTCGCGGTATTTCTCGAACGCACCCATGAGGGACTCGAAGTACTCCTTGCCACCCTTTTCACGCATGTAGTCGGTGGAGAAGTTGCAGTGCATGCCGGATCCGTTCCAGTCACCTTGGAAGGGCTTGCAGTGGAGGATCACGTCGACACCGTATTTCTCACAGATGCGCATGAGGAGGTAGCGGGCGACCCAGATCTGGTCGGCGGCGGTGCAGGCACCCTTCCCGAAGATCTGGAACTCCCACTGGCCTTTGGCCACCTCGGCGTTGATGCCTTCGTGGTTGATGCCGGCGGCGATACAGATATCGAGGTGCTCTTCGACGATGGAGCGGGCGAGATCACCCACCTGCTTGGATCCGACACCACAATAGTATTCACCCTGCGGATCGGGATAGCCGGCATCGGGCCAGCCCAGCGGACGGCCGTCCTGGAAAAGGAAATACTCCTGCTCGAGACCGATCCAGAGACCCGGATCCTCGGGGATGGTGGCGCGGTAGTTGGAGGGGTGCGGAGTGGTGCCATCGGGCATCATGACCTCGGAGAGGACGATGAAGCCGTTCTGACGGGTCGCATCCGGGTAGAGGGCGACGGGCTTCAGCATGCAGTCGGAGCTGCGCCCTTCGGCCTGGCGGGTCGAGCTTCCGTCGAAGCCCCACATCGGGCAATCCGCGAGGGTGAAGGAGGCGGGATCGCCGTCCACCATCTTCGTCTTGCCGCGGAGGTTGGGGGTGGGCTCGTATCCGTCCAGCCAGATGTATTCGAGTTTGATTTTTGCCATGTTATTGTCGTTTTGTTTTTTGGGATTCGAAGCCCTGGAACTGCCTTAGCATCCTGCGCCTACAGCATGAACTTCGGGTTGAGTAACCGCGCCGTAGGAAAGCAACTTCCATGCCAATTGTCAACGTCTCGCGCAATTTATTCTCAGCGACTTGGGACTTTTGGCAAGCCGCCGACCAGGGCTGCCACCTTTGGTCACTGGCGGCAGCCGGCGAGGAGCACGTCGAGGAATCCGGCGATGCCGAGAAGGGCGTCCCGATGTTCGCCCGGAGCGAGCACCCCGAGACAGCGACGCGACTCCGCGACGAGTTCCTGCCCGGTGTCGATGGCCGCCTCGATCGATCCGACGTAATCGGCGATGTTGGCGAGGGCGGAGACATCGATCGGCTCGCGCTGGAGGAGGAGCCGGTGCAGCTTCTCACGCTGCCGTTCCGTCGCTGAGCCGAGCAGGTTCAGGACGGGAAGGGTCAGCTTCCCTTTGTGCAGGTCGGTCCGCAGCGTCTTCCCGTATTCCTGCTCGTCCCCGATCAGGTCGACGCAGTCGTCGTAGATCTGGTAGGCGGTGCCGGTGTGGAGCCCGAAATCGCGGAGCGCCTCGCAGACATCCGCGGACTGCCCGTTGAGACGCGCCCCGAGCTCCATCGCGGCCGCGAAAAGAGCCGCGGTCTTTTTCCGGATGATGTCGAAATAATCCTCGCGGCTCAGCTGCATGTCGAAGCGCCGCTGCGTCTGGATGATCTCGCCGCTGCAGACCTCGTTCGCGGCGATCGCGACCTTGCGCCCGATGACGGTGTCCTCGAACTCGGTCGAGAGCATCAGGGCGTGGGAGAAAAGACAGTCGCCGAGCAGCACGCTGAGGGCATTCCCCCACTTCGCGTTCGCGGTGGGCGCCTGACGGCGGATCTCGGCGCCGTCGATGATATCGTCGTGAACGAGCGTCGCCACGTGGATGAGCTCGAGGATCACCG
>JALRFZ010000049.1 GCA_023253615.1 Verrucomicrobiales bacterium
CACAACTACCAGATCGCCGCGATCCAGGAGATCGCCGACTACGTGGGCGACTCGCTCGGCCTTTCCTTCCGGGCGCAGGAGACCGATGCCGACGTCATCGCCTTCTGCGGCGTCCACTTCATGGCGGAGACCGCGAAAATCATCAATCCCTCCAAGACCGTCGTCCTCCCCGATGCCAACGCGGGATGCTCGCTCGAGGATTCCTGCCAGCCCGAGGACCTCGCCGCCTTCCTCGACGCGAACAAGGAGAAGAATTATTACGTCGTCACCTACATCAATTCCTCGGCCGCGGTGAAGGCCCTCTCCGACGTGATCTGCACCAGCGGCAACGCCGTGCGCATCGTCGAAGCCGCGCCGAAGGACCGCCCCATCCTCTTCGCTCCCGACCAGAATCTCGGAGCCTGGGTTTCGCAACAGACCGGCCGTGAGATGGAATATTGGAACGGGAACTGTTATGTCCACGTCGAATTCACCCGCGACAGCATCCGCGGGATCAAGGACGAGCACCCCGACGCCGTCGTTGTCGCCCACCCCGAGTGTACTACCGCCGTCCGTCTCCTCGCCGACGAAGTCTGCTCCACCGAAAAGATGATCGACTTCTGCCGCAAGACTCCGGCGCAGGACATCATCGTGGTGACCGAGGCGAACATGCTCCACCGTCTCCGCCGCGAGGTGCCGGAAAAGAATCTCATTCCCGGACCCACCGACCGCTGCGCCTGCGCCGAGTGCCGGTACATGAAGATGAACACGCTCGAAAAGCTCTACCTCTGCCTCCGCGACCTGAAACCCGAAGTCACCCTCGCGGAAGACCTCCGCAAAGCCGCCGAGACCCCCATTCTCCGCATGCTGGAGCTTAGCAAATAACTGCCCGTTCCGGGCTCCACCCGCGGCCACATTCGATACCTTTTACCTTTTACCTTCCCACCTTTTACTCCCCCCTTCTTCCTCATGTCCTACGCCTGGGATTCCACCTTCTCCGCCCTCTTCGAACGCTGCCTGGCCCGCTATCGCTCCGGCGACACCGACTACTCCGGCTATTACAGCACCGAAGATCTCGCCTTCCTCGATTCGATCGGCTGCCAGCCGCGCGAGTTCTTTGATTTCGTCGAAGACCTCGCCGAGATGAACGAGCCCTCCCTCACCACCGCCGTCATGGTCGCGAGTGTGCGGCGCGATTACCTGGCCGGGATCATGCACGGCGAAAAGAGCGACCGCGTCCTCGATCCCGCCAGTCTCCCGGCGAAGACGAGCGAAGTCGACGGCATCGTCTGGCTGCCCCGCATTCTCGTGAAAGCCCGCGCCAAGCTGCGCGGAGAGCTCGATCCCAACACCATGTTCTGCTGCGGCGGCGACCGCGCCTTCCTGAAGCGCCACGACATCGCCCCCGCCGATTTTCTTCGCGCCGTCTGGGCCGCGGGAGACGATGACGCCAAGGTGATCGACTACGTGAAGCGGAACAGCCGGGCATGATCGCACCACGCACCGGACAAAGATCCCTTCTTTGGCTGGCGCCTTTTCTCGCCTCCCTCCTCCACGCCGCCGCCCCCCTCCGTGCCCAGGAGAGTCTCGCCGACCTGGCCCCCTTCCGGGACGGATGCCAGGCCCTCGCCGACGAACGCTTCGGCACCGCCGCGACCCATTTCCGCACCTGCTGGGAGCTGCTCGAAGACAGCGCCACCGATGGTCCCGAAGGGAACTTCGTCGCGGCCCGACTCCTCGAGGCCCTCGTCAAGGACGGTGCCGCGTCCGCCGCCGTCGCCTGGTACGACGTGCAGGAAGGCTTCTCCCCCACCCCGCCGACGAGCTACTGGATCGCCGTCGCCCTCCAGGACGTGGAGCGGCACGCCGAGGCCGCCGACGCCTACCAGCTCTACCTCGCGGCGACACCGGACGCCCCCGCCTCCGCCGTGCTCAATCGTGCCATCTGCCTCTCCCGCGCCGGCAGGCACGAGGCCGCCTACGAACTGACGCAATCCATCCCCCGGCCAACGCAGCCGGCCGCGATCCTGCGCCATGCCCAGATCGCCGCAGCCGCGGGCAGGACGACGGAAGCGCTTGCCTTTCTCCCGTCCGACATCTCTTCCGATCCCGCCTGGGCGGAGCTGCGGCTCCCCCTCGCCCGCCTCCGCGGGCACCTCCTCTGGCAACTCGGAGATCGCGATGCGGCCTTCGCCACCGTCGCCGCATGGATCGATGCCGCCACCATTCCCGAAGAGGCGCGCCAGGGGTTTCTCCTTCTCGAGATCCTGCTCGATGGGGGAAAACCGGCCGCCCTCGCCGGCAGCCTCGATCGTTGGAAAGAATCCCCCGGGTTCCCCGGCCGGGAGGCGGCCCGGCTCTGGCACCTCCTCCTGCTCGCGCCGGAAGACCGCCGGTCTGCCGATCTGCAGGCCTTCGCCGGGACCACCACCGATCCCGCGCTGCGCGCCGAGGCCGCCCTGCATCTGGGCGCCATCGCCTCCGCCGGGATTGATTCCACCGCCGCGGATGCCGCCACCCTCGCGCCGCCCGCCGACCTCCCGCCCGACCTGCGCGAACGCCTCGATTTCGCCGCCGGCTCCCGCGCCTACCTCGGGGGCCGGTTCGCTGAAGCCGCGTCGCTCTTTTCCCGGCTCGCGGAACAGCAATCCGGCAGCGCCTCAGCCCGCCAGCTTTTCAACGCCGCCGTCGCCTCCCTGCGGGGCGAGGATGCCGCCGGATTCGCCGCTTTCGAGGAGGCCCTCGCCCGGGGGAACCCTCGCTCCGGCTACCTCGCCGACCTGAGCTATCTCGGCGGCCTCTATCTCGCCGCCAAGGGAGACCCGGCCGCCTTCGACCGTCTCGGTGCCTTCGTGCAGGAGCATCCCGATCATCCCGCCAATATCGAAGCCCGCCTCGCCCTCGCCGAGATCCATTTGAACCAGGCCCCCGCCCGACCCAGCGCCGCTCGCGGGATCTTCGAGCAATTGCGCACCCGCCCCCTCTCCCTCGCCCAGAGCGAACGGCTCGAATACAACTCCGTCTGGGTCGAACTGACCGAAGGCGACGCCAACGCCCTGCTGCGACAGGCGGACGAATTTGTCGCGAACTGGCCGGGCTCGCGCTACCTCGGCGAAGTCCTCATGATCCTCGCCCACGAGCAGGCCTCGCGGAAAAACCACCCCGCGGCCGCGACCGCCTTCCGCCGCGTCGCCGACGAGTTTCCCGATTCCCCCCACGCCGAGACCGCCCGCTTCTTCGCCGCCCGCAACTCCTCCGCGAATGAGGAAACCATCGCCGCTTGGCGCCGTCTCATCGATGCGGGCGGCCCCCTCGCGGAGGAGGCGGCCCACGAGCTCGGCCTCCTCTTCCTCTCCCTCGACCGCTTCGACGAAGCGCGCGCCGAGCTCACCGCCCTCCTCGACCGGCTCGACGAGACCGCCCCGCTCCGTTTCCCCGTAATGGCCGATCTCGCCTACGCCTCCTACCTCGAGGCCCTCGCCACCGGTCGCGACGCCGGCCGTCTCACCGAGGCCGCCGACCGCTTCGCCGCGCTCTCAGGTCTCGCGCGGGCTCCCGCCCTGTGGCGCTACCACGCCGCGGTGCGCCGCGGCAAATGTCTCGAGGCCCTCGGCAAATCACCCGTCGCCCTCGAGATCTACCGCTCCATCGTCGACGAAACCCGCAGCGACGGGGAAAGTGCCGGCGACACCCTCGACCCCGAGGAGACCGAATGGGTCTTCCGCGCCGGCTTCGCCGCGATCGATCTCCTCAACGCCGAAAAGAACTGGCGCGCCGCCATCGAAGTCGCCGACGCCCTCTCCGAGAAAAGCAGCCCCCGCGCCATCGAAGCGACACGTCTCGCGGAAAAGCTGCGGCTGAAGCACTGGGTTTGGGATTGAGGGGGGGGCAGCTCTACTTGCCTTGAATGAGTTTCAGGTGCCCGCGATCCGACGGGGCCAGGACGAGTGCACCGCAATGTTTGCAATGGAGCGCCTGCGTCGATTTCCAAATGAAAAGATACCGAATCCATTTTTTCCCCTTTCGACGACGAATTTTCAGATAGGGCGAAAACCAAAGATTAGGTAAAAACCCCGAATCGACAACGGCAATCGCGTCTTCGAGCTCATAACCGCAGATGGGGCAGACTGTTGCGTTGGTTGAGGATTCTTCCATGTCGGGCATCATTGAGGGCCGGGGAGATCTGGGATTCCTTCGCTGCCGCGTGACTCGTCAGGCGGATTGGGTTTCGATTACAATGTCACAGCTAAGTCTATTCCACCACCCCACCAACTCGTCGTGTTCCTCCATGCCCTTTGATGCCTGCTGCATCGACCTTGGCCCTCTGTCGTTCCGTGTTTTCCGCGTATTTTGATGCCTGCGGCATCTATCTCGGCCTTCTGTAATTCCGTGTTTTCCGCGTATTCCGTAGGCCGCCTCTTCTCCGCTCGATTGTAGGCCGCCTTTTCCTCACTCACTTGTCGTGAAATCCCCCCTCACTCATCCAAAGCCGGAAACGGAAACGCCTCCGACGGCACCCTCTCACTCTTCATCAAGCTCTCGATCTCCTTCACCACCTCCGGGTGCTCCGCGGCGACATCCTGCTTTTCCGACGGATCGGCCGCGAGATCGTAGAGCCGCACGGTGAGGTCGGGTTTGACGCCCTTCTTTTTCAGATCGGTGCGGATGCCCTTCCACCGTTGCCCGAGCCAGACGGCCTGCTGCCCCCCGTAACTGGGGAATTCGCGGTAGAGAAAGGGACGCGGGGCCTGCTCCTCACCGCGCAGGGTGGCGGCGAGGCTGTAGCCGTCGAGACCGGGCGGCACCGTCTCGCCGGCGCCCGAGAGTTCGAGAAAGGTGGGCACCCAATCCTCGAATCCATTGACGTGGTCGCTCGTGGTGCCCGGCGGGATCTTTCCGGGCCAGGCGGCGATCTGGGGCACGCGGATGCCGCCCTCGTAGAGCTCGCCTTTCAGCCCGCGCAGCTCGCCGACACTGTCGAAGAACTCGTAGTCGACCTCGTCCTTCAAGTGCGTGGTGCCGTTGTCGGAGGTGAAGACGATGAGGGTGTTTTCGGCCAACCCGAGTTCGGCGACGAGATCGACGA
>JALRFZ010000053.1 GCA_023253615.1 Verrucomicrobiales bacterium
GAATCCGGCTCCGTATTTGAGGACTTTACGGCGATCGATCGTGGTGGGTTGGGTCGGGGTGTTCATGGAATAGAGAGCGAAATTACGAAAATTCGGCCACAAGGGCAATCCCGAAGAATTCCCGCGGTTGCGGCGGCAGGATGGCACGGGAGATGGGTGAAGAGGGTCGGATGGCGCGGTCAACCCTGTCAGATGGGCCACCCGCGGCCGGGGATGACAAAACACCCGATCCGCGGTAAGGTCCCGGCGATGAGCACCGCCGAAGATCGTTCACGGATTACGCCACAGGAATACTACCGCCTCGAGGCCGTGGCCGCGGAGAAGAGCGATTGGTTCGATGGGGAGATGTTCAACATGGCGGGCGGGACGACGAACCATAGCAGGATCAAAGGCAATCTCTTTTTCGCGGTCCGAAAAAGACTCGCCGGCGGCCCCTGTGAACCGCTCGACAGCGATCAGCGGTTGGTCATCCAGGAGACCGGTCTGCGGACCTATCCGGACCTCTCGGTCTATTGCGGGCCGATCGAATATGACGAAGAGGATGCCACCGGGCAGACCGCCATCAATCCCACGGCTCTCTTCGAGGTGCTCTCCGACTCCACGGAGGCCTATGACCGTGGCCTGAAGGCCGACAGCTTCCGGCGCATCCCCGGCCTGCGTGCCTACGCTTTGCTCTCACAACACACGCCCCACATCGAGCTCTACGAACGTCAGGAAGACGGATCGTGGCGATACACGGAGGAGCGCGGGATCGAGTCGGAGATCGCGATCTCCTGCCTCGGGGTGACCCTGCCCTTGCGGGAGGTCTATGAGCGGGTCGATTTCCGGTCGCCGGTCAATCCCGGTTCATGAAGATCCGGAGGATGTACCAGAAGAGCAGCGCGACGCTCGCGAACAACGAAAGCGACGCCGAGACATACTGGTCGGTGCGGTAGTGGTGGATGATGTTCGAGGTGTTGTAGAGGATCGCGACGGCGGCGAAGATCGCCATGGCCCCGGCGAAGAGGGTGCCGAGATTGAATCCGAAAAGGATCGAAACGATGATGATGCCGAGGGCGATGAATCCGCCCACCATCAGAAAGCCGCGGAGGAAGGAGAAGTCCTTGCCCGTGGCGAAGGCGGCGAAGGTGAGCCCGCCGAAGACGAAGCCGGTCGTGACGCCGGCCTTGAGGATCACCTGCGGGTCGCCCGAGTGGAAGGCGGCCATGTAGAGCAGGGGCAGGAAGACGATGGCCTCGGCCACGATGAAAATGCCGAGACCCGCGTATTGGACACCCTTGGAGACTTCCGAGACGGCGAGACGCTCGGCCAGGATCGAGACGCCCATGAAGAGCCCGAGCACGACGAGCCAGCTGTATTTGCCGCCGAGCATCAGTCCGACGAGTTTCTCGCCGATGCTGCTGTTCAGCAGGAACCACTCCACCCCGATGAAGGCGAGGATGGCGAAGCCGAGGTGCAGATAGGTCTGGCGGATGAAGGCGGCGCGCTCGTTCGGAGCGGCGGCGGCGACGGTGTAGGGATTGCCGTAGGCGGAGTTCATGGATGCGTTGAGGATAGGGGAAAGGGAACGGGGGCGACAAGCACGATTCAGTCCGGGAGATCGAATTCACGCTGGCGGAGCGCTTCGTAGAGGCAGACCGCGGTGGCGTTGGAGACGTTCAAACACGGCACCTGACCGAGCATGGGGATGCGGATGAGGACGTCGCAGTTCTCCTTCGTGAGGCGGCGCATCCCCTCTCCTTCCGCCCCGAGGACGACGGCGAGCGGACCGGTGAGATCGCAATCGTAGAGTCCGAAGGTGGCCTCGTCGGCCGTGCCGACGACGCGGATGCCGTGTTCGTCGCGGATCTTTTCGAGGAAACGGGCCATGTTGCCGACCGAGACGACGGGCACGAGTTCCGCCCCGCCGCAAGCGATGCGCACGACCGTCTCGGTCACGGGCGCGGCATGATGGCGCGGCACGATCACGGCGAGGACGCCGGCCCCTTCGGCGGTGCGGAGGCAGGCGCCGAGATTGTGGGGATCCTGCACGCCGTCGAGGATGAGCAGGAGCGGCTCCTCACCGGCCTCCGCGGCCTCATCGAGCCTTTCAAAAAGTCCCTCTTCGGTGAGCCGGGCGATGCCGGTGGAGGAGCTGGAGTGGGAATTCGCGCGAGCCTCCCGGGGACGATTGCCGGGAGTCTTGACACGTCGGGGTCTGGCCATGGCTGCGGGAGAGGAACGTCGGATCAGGCGAAGATCTCGGGCTGGCCGAGGCCGCGGTGGATTTCGTTCGCCTCCTCGCCGGCGAGACCGAGGCCCTGCGCGAGCCGGGCGAAATACTCCGCCTCGTCGCGGGTGTCCAGCTTCACCGCCATGAGGGAAAAGGCATAGACGTGCGAGGCCATCCCGGCGGGCACACGGGCGATAAATTCATCGAGATCGGCCTTGCCGGAGAGTTTTTGACGGAGGAAGGCCGCCTCGTCCGGCTCGAGATCGCCGAGTTTGCCGACGATGGACTCGCGTTCGGTCTCGTCGACCCGGCCGTCGCTCTTGGCGGCGAGACACATCGCCTCGATCAGAATGCGGGCGCCTTCCTCGGCCTCGGCGGCATCGACGGGCGGCGGCACGTCGCCGGCCGACAGTCCGAGACCGCCGCCGGCACTGGCACCGAGGAGGGATCCGAGGACTCCGCCGAGGGGTGAGCCGGATCCGCCTCCCTGACCACCTCCGAGAAGTCCACCGACGAGATCTCCGAGCCCGCCTCCGGTATCGGAGCCCTTGCCACCTCCGCCAAGAAGTCCGCCGACGAGATCGCCGAGTCCCCCGCCCTTGCTGCCGGACGATCCGCCCAGTTCCTTCACGAGCGAACCGAGGAGATCGGAGCCGCTCGAGCCTTTCGCCGCCCCCCTGCCATTCCGGGCCGCCAGTGCCGCGGCGGCGATGGCCGCGAGCGCCGCCCAACCACCCTTGCCCGAGCCCTTCTTGCCGCCCAGCAGGGTCCCGAGGATGTCTCCGGTATTTCCAGCGCCGCCTTTTCCACCGCCCGCCCCGCCGAGGAGCGATCCGAGGATGTCCCCTCCGGCATTGGAGCCGAGGGCGTTTTCGTTGAGGAGACTTCCGAGCATTTTGATGGCGTCCATGGGAAAGGGTGGTTTCTGGGCAGGGGTTGGGAAATGCGGCGAAGGATAGGTCGTGGCGGGCGGGGGAGCGAGCGATTTCTCGGGGCAGAAAGACCCGGGCGCCCGGATCAATAGGTCCGCACCACGACCGCCGCCTGATCGGTGATGGCCGGATCGAAATCCGACACCGCCCGGATCGAGAGGACGTGGGTCTTTTTCAGCGTCACGGTGCGTTTGCCCTTCTTCTTGCTCAGTTTCTTGCGGTTCGGCACGACGGAGACCTGCACCGCGACGGCTTCATCCCCCTCCTCCAGCACGGGAGTCCGCAGCGTGCCGGCCAGCATCTGGGCGGTGACATTCCCGCCCTCACCCAGGTAGGCCACGGCGAAAAGGGCGCTGCCGCCACTGCCGAAGAGGATCAATTCATCCGGCAGGGTCCCGCCGTTGCGGAAGGTCGCGACGCCCCGGACGGCCACGGCTTTGCGGGATCCGAGGCTGAGGACCTGCCCCGCCCCATCTCCCCGGACGCCGACCCCGGTCTGGACGAGGGCCGAAGCCCCCACTCCGACGTCGGGGAGGGTCTCCGCGACGGTCGAGGCGTCGAAGGCGAGGGTGTAATCCTGCGCCGCTCCCGCTCCGGCGGTGCGATGGACGTGCAGCTCGTAACTCCCGGCATAGAGCAGGTCTCCGAGGCTGAAATCCCCGTCTCCGTCGAAGGAGGCGAGGAGGCCGCCGCTGCCGTCGTAGAGTGCCGCGCGGAGGGCGGCTCCGCCGGTGGCGGTGAAGAGGGCATGGCGCGGACCGGAGAGGCTGAAGTGGAAAACCTGGCGGTCTCCCGCCTCGATCGTCCGATCACGCGTCGCGGTGCCGCCGCTCAGATCGATGGTCTCGTCGGTGGTGAAGAGGATCGTGGCTCCATATCCGGTGCCGGCGGCATTGCTCGCGTAGGCCCTCGCGCGGTAGGTGGTGCCGGGGGCGAGTCCGGTGAGGGCACCAGCGAAGCCGCCGGTGCCGGCGGAGGGCGCGGCGAAGTCGGGATCCTGCCCGAGGACGGGCTCG
>JALRFZ010000093.1 GCA_023253615.1 Verrucomicrobiales bacterium
GTGGGTTCGAAAAGGCCATCACCGCCCTGCAGTCGATCCAGGAGGAAGGGCAGGAGTGGCAGACCATCGCCGGAGCGCTGATGTCGCTGCTGCGCGATTCCAATAGCCGCGAGGGCGAAGAGATCGCCGAAGACCGCCAGCCCGGACCGAACGACCGGCGCGAGCGCCGTCCGCGCGAGGATCGTCCCGAGCGCGCCGAACGACGTGATCACTCGGAGGCCGGTCCCTCGTGGGAACCTCGCGAGCCCGGTGCCGGACGCCGTGAGCGGGATTTCGAGCGCAAACCGCGTCCGCAGTCCGGCGAGGGTCCCGAGCCCGGCATGGTGAAGCTCTTCCTCAGCCTCGGCAAGAATCAGCGCATCAATCCCGGCGACATCGTCGGCATGCTCCACAACGAATGCCACCTCGAGCGTGGCACGGTGGGCCGCATCCAGCTCTTCCCCAACTTCAGCCTCATCGAAGTCGCCGAAGGCGAGGCCTCCCGGGCGATCGAAAGCGCCTCCAATGCGACCCTGCGAGGTCTCACCTTCAAGATCGATTATGATCGGGGTCCCCGCGAAGGCGGTCCCCGGGATGGAGGCCCACGCGAAGGAGGTCCCCGGGAAGGAGGATTTCGTCGTGAAGGTGGTCCGCGCGAAGGCGGCTACCGTGGCAAGCCCGGAGGATTCGGGCACTCCGGTGGTTGGGAAGATCGCGGCGGTGGCGGCGGCTACCGTGGCGAGCGTCGCGGTGGTGACCGCTACGACGATCGTCCGCGTGGAGGCGGCGGCGGCAAAGGCGGCCCCGGTGGTCCGTCCAATCGCGACCGCTACGATCGGGGCAAACGCGACCGCTATTGATCGGTGGCAGGGAACCCCGGATCCTCGGAGCCATCATCTTGGGGCTTGCCAAGCCTGGGGCGATTGTCATATCTCCGTGACATGACAAGGATCATCTGGCTCGGATGCGTGTTTATCTATGCTCTTTCCGCTCTGCCTCCATCGGCTCACGCGAGACTATTCAAGGATCGGACGGGTCGCACGATTGACGCGGAGATTGTCGGCAAAGAGGGGGCGAAGGTGACCATCAAACGATCCGATGGAAAAGAATTTCTCATTCCTATTGAGACACTTTCGCCGGAGGATCAGACGTACATCCGGGAGTGGCGGCCTCAGGGAACGGTTCCGATGGCGTTGGACGAGCGGGTCAAGCCGGGAGCCATGGTGACGCTTACGTTTGCGGATCTTCCCGCCGATCAGAATGGTCAGGCAGCCAGTTGTCAGGTCCGCATCCCTGACAACTTTGATCGCGGCACGCCGGTGCCGCTGCTGGTTTGGATCAATGGGGGAAAAGGGTCGAACGCTCCCGGGGGAGGCCTCCCGATGGTCGATTCGTCGAGATTCGCCGTCGCAGCGCTTCCCTACCCTGGAAACAATCCGACACCGAGAGATGCCCTCTCGGAAGGGAAAATCGGAGCAATCTTTGACTACCACAAACCCATGCTCGAAGAGATCCGGAAGCTTCTCCCCAATCTCGATGAAAAGATCCGCATTGTTGCCGGTTTCAGCAACGGGGCCCATCTCATTGGAACCGCGATTGAATCGGGATTGCCGGATTATGTCGACTTCTTCAATGCCTTCGTGATTGTGGAGGGTGGAGCGAGGTCGTCTTCCGCCGAGACCAAACTCCGCGGCAAGTTTGCCTATCTCGCTTGGGGATCGGACACCGCGAAGCGAGGTTCGAAAGACTACATGCAGGCCATGGTCGGTGGCGTCGAAGAGGCAAAGCTCGAAACCACGATCAGCGAAATGGAAGGGGAAGGTCATGCTTTCCCGGAAACGGAGAAGGCGAAGGTCAAAACTTGGATCGAAGCGGTCGTGATCCCCGGATTGGCAAAATCGACGATCTGACTTCCCTGTCGAAGTTTGCATTGTCGCCCGGAGGTTTGGCAATAGGATGACGCGCCCCGTCATCCCATGCCCCGCCCCTCCCGCCCCGAACTCGATCCTGATGCGGTCGCCGAATTGCGCGCGATCTACGCGGCGATCGAGTCGCGTCCGGTCCATCGTGATTGCACCCTGCGCACGGGCTGTTGCCATTTCCGGCTGACGGGACGGACGCCGCAGGTGACAAAAGCCGAGGCGCTCTACGCCGCGAAAGGTGTGCGGGCCTCGGGGCGTTCGACGGTGAAGCCCCATTCCGACGGGGCTTGTCCCTTGCTCGGATCAAACGGGCGCTGCACCATCTACGAACACCGGCCCTTCGGTTGCCGCACCCACTTCTGCGCCGAGGCGGGTGGCCCTTATGTGAGGAAGGAAGTCGCCGATCTCATCCAGCGGCTTGAGGCCTTGGATGAACGACTCGGTCATCACGACGGATCGCGGCCATTCGTGCCGGCGCTGGAGGAGGCGATGGGGAAGTGAGGAGAAGAAACTTTCCCGCTCCCTACCCAAGAAAAGCCAGAGCTCACGGATAGGCCGAAAGAAGTTGCTCGGGAGTCAAAACGGGAATCGTGTGATCAGAGCATCCGCTCCCACAGCCATGGCGGCGGAAAGTTGAAGGCATCTTCAAAGTCTTTCAAACCGGATTGAGCGGCCCATAGAGCATCCGACTTGGACGTTTCGACCACATCTGCCCAAGAGAGCAGATCGGTGATGAACTGGGTCGCGATGGCGGAGGATTTCGAGTGACCTCTGACCAAATAGAATCCATTCGAGAGCGAGTGCCAGGCGATCCACCCGGAATGCGTGACTCCGTTGCATCGCGAAATCACGGCATTGCTCGACGCCGCTCCGATTCACTGAAAATAACCATCCAGCAACACATTCGTGTCGAGGAACAGCTTCATGCTCAACGAAGATGCTTTGCGGTGAGCTCGGCCAGACGGGCATCTTCGCTTATCTCCGGTTCGGAAAGCAGATTACCTTGACCAGACCACTTCCGCACAAAAGCAAGCGCGGCGTCGGGCGACGATTTACCTGACGGAGGCCTCGGCGGCGAAACGGCCACTTCATGGGAAATCGTGTCCTCTTCGACGTGGAACTTCACCCAGTGATCGCCAGGAGGCAGACCCAAGGTGCCGAGCGGGTCGCTCTTTGCCAACGTGTTCATCTCAGTAATCTGGGCTTTCCCGACCGAACTGCAACGGTCTGGTTGACCCTGTTGGGAGGTGATCTTACTCTGCGGTATCAAACCAACGCTGACGGGACCGACGGATGAAACAGAAAACGATTTATTTTTTCGCGTTTCACCTGCTCTATTTCTCCACCCATCTGGGCCTTCAGGCGGAGTCATGGCCGACGTTGGAAAAATACGTTTCGGACTGCGTTCTCATCGTCAAAGCCCGACAGGTCGGCCCCTTCCGCGGCAGGGTGAGTCTCTCCTTCGAAGTGACGGAGACATGGAAAGGACAGTTCGATCCTCGAGAATTTATAGATTCGACTCCGGAGGGCTACATTCTTGCCCGCCAAGGTGAGCATGGCGTCAGATTTATGGAAGGACAGGAGATCGTTTTTTTCTTCACCCGGGACAATCAGCCGCACAGTAAATTGTCGCGTCCTTGCACTACCTTTCCGATTGTCGATGGCACTCTCATCTACGGTTTTACCAGCGACGATCCGAACATTCGCCGGTATTTCACGGCTCCAGAATTCAAGCGAGCGATAGAAGTGATTTCCGTCCAAAAAGACGCGGAGTAGATCAAAAGAGAGTGATCGGGCCTGTTCTGATTTAGCGATTGGTGGCGTCAGACGTTGTGCCTTCGCTACGACGCGCGGGCCTCACCCCAACCTAGCCCGCATGTCCGCCACCACCGCGGCCTTCAGCGAGTCGAACGACTTTTGCGCGATCGCTTTCGCCGAAGCGAGTTCCTCGGGCAGGTCGATCCCGCCGTGTCCCGGCCTCGGCCGCTGGTAGAGGTAGAATTTGATCTTCGGCTCCGTGCCGGAGGGGCGCACCGCGAAGGCGCGGCCGTCCTCGAGATCGACGAAGACCATTTTCTCCTTCGGAATGGGATCGCCTTCCTCGTCGGTGAAAGACTGGTTCTCGAAATCGCGGACGCGGGCGACCTTGGCTCCATCGATCTCGGTCGGAGGATTCTCGATGTAGCTCAGGGCGAGCTTCTGGATTTGGGCGGCGCCTTCGGCTCCGGCGAGGGTCTCGGCGTGCTGTCCCTCGAGGTGGACGCCGTGCCTGACAAACAACTCATCGAGCAGCTCGACGCAGGTCATGCCCTTTGATTTCGCAAAGGCGGCGACTTCGGCGAACATGACGACGGCGCCGTTCGCATCCTTGTCACGGAGGAAGTCGGCCCCGAGATAGCCGTAGCTCTCTTCGCCGCCGAAAACGAAGAAGCGCGAGTAATTCAGCCGCAGATCCCGCGTTTCGGCATCGGGGAGCTGGCGGTAATCGGCGCGCAGGTCCTCGGGGATCGCGTTTTCGTACTTCCGCAACTTCGCGCCGATGTATTTGAAGCCGGTCAGGGTGTTGACGACGCCGACGCCGAAGTGCCCGGCGATGGCGGTCTGGAGCTCGGTCGTGACGAAGGTCTTCACGATCACGGCGTGGTCGCGGTTCGTTTCGTTGATGACGCCTTTTTCGGTGAAGGCGAGGAGCCGGTAGTAGGCCATCAGCGAACCGATCTGGTTCCCGGTGAGCAGGGTCATCTTACCGTGTTTGTCGCGCACGACGACGCCCATGCGGTCGGCATCGGGATCGGTGCCGATGACGAGGTCCGCTCCGGTGGCCTCGGCCTGGTCGACGCCCATCTGGAGGGCCTCGGCGTTTTCCGGATTCGGCGATTTCACCGTGGGGAAGGCACCGTCCTCGATGTCCTGGGCCGCGACGGTCTCGCAGGTGAAGCCGAGGCGGCGGAGAATGGCGGGCGAAATCTTGCCGCCGGTGCCGTGGATGTTCGTGAAGACGATCTTTAGATTGCTCTGGGCGCGGACGAGGGCGGGATCGAGGAGGAGGGTCTCGAGACGGGCGAGGTAGACCTCGTCCATCTCCGCGCCGAGTTCGTGGATGACGCCCTGCTGATCGGCGGGGAGGACGTCGTAGCTCTCGCCGCTGACAGCATTGACCTGGGCGATGATGGCCGAGGCCTCGGGCTCGACGATCTGGGCGCCATCGCTGCCGTAGACTTTGTAGCCGTTGTCGTGCGGCGGATTGTGGCTCGCGGTGAGAACGATCCCGGCGGTCGTGCCGAGGTGGCGGACGGCGAAGCTGAGGTGCGGGGTCGAGCGCGGCTCGATGAAGCGGTAGACGTCGCAGCCGTTCTCGATCGCGACGCGGGTGACGCAGTCGGCGAATTCCTTTCCGAAGTATCGCGTGTCGCGGGCGATCGCGATGGACGGGCGGCCCGGACCGGAGTGGGCCTTCAGCAGATGGCGCACGAGGCCAAGGGTAGCGCGGGTGAGATTGTAGAAATTGAGGTTTCCCGTGCCGACGCAGGGAAACTCGGGCCGTCCGCCTTCCGGGGCCGAGCCGCGTTCGGCGGGAGTGACGATTTCACCGATGGAGCGTCCACGCAGACCCCCGGTGCCGAAAGCGAGTTTTTTGAAAAAGCGGTTGTTCAGTTCCTTCCACTGGCCTTCGTTCGCGAGCCACTCGACCGAGGCCTCGTAGACCGGATTGACCGATCCGGCGAGGAGTTCGGAGAGGTTGTCGAAACTGCTTTGGAGAAGATCTCCGGCGGCGAGGGCGGCCTCGAGTTTGGCGGACAGGGCGGGATTCATAATCGTGAGTCAAGTTAGGAAGGACCCATCTGAAAAGCAACCCACGGGAACGTTTCGCGGTGAAAAACTCTCTCTCTTTTGTTTCCTCCTACTCCTACTCTTACCTCTTACTCATACTCATACTCACGGTCCGATCCGCCATTTGAGTAGGAGTATGAGTATGAGGTAAGAGTAGGAGGTGTTGACCCG
>JALRFZ010000207.1 GCA_023253615.1 Verrucomicrobiales bacterium
GCGGCGGCGGCCGCCGCCGCGTCGAACAACGCCGGACTGAATCCCAACGCCCCGGGCACGAACCTGCCCGACGTCCCCAACGGTCTCGCCGCGGGTGGCCTCGAGGTCGATCCCGGTGTCGCGTGGTCGGGTGCCGACGCCCCCACCCAATCCACCGGCAACGGACGCACTAACGTCAACATCCGCCAGACCCAGCAGACCGCGCTGTTGCACTGGCGCACCTTCAACGTCGGGCGCCAGACCACCCTCCGCTACGACCAGAGCGCCGGCGGCCGCGACGTGAACAAATGGGTCGCCTTCAACAAGGTGAACGACCCCGGCGACTCGCCCAGCCAGATCCTCGGATCGATCGAGGCTCCGGGACAGATCTACGTGATCAACCGCAATGGCATCATCTTCGGCGCGGGCAGCCAGTTGAACATCGGCACGCTCGTGGCCTCCTCGCTGCCGATCAACGACAATCTCGTCCGGCAGGGGCTCCTCAACAACCCCGACGCCCAGTTCCTCTTTTCCGGCATCGCCATCCCCACGGGTGCCCAGGGCACGCCCGCCTTCACCCCCGAGCCGGTCAATCCCGCGATCGGCCGCTACGGCGACATCACCGTGCAGGCCGGGGCGGTCATCAACAGTCCCACGAACGAGGCCAAATCGGGCGGACGCGTCATGCTCGTGGGGCCGAACGTCCACCAGCGGGGCTCGATCCTCACGCCCGACGGCCAGACCATCCTCGCCGCCGGGATGCAGGTCGGGATCAACGCCCACCCCTCCAGCGATCCGAGTCTGCGCGGTCTCGATGTCTACGTAGGATCGGTCACCCCGGTGGGCTCCGGCACGGCCGGACTGGTCGATCAATCGGGCTTGATCGAGGCTCCGCGCGGCAACATCACCCTCGCCGGACGCGAGATCCGGCAGAACGGCGCGCTCGAGAGCTCCACCTCCGTCTCGCTCAACGGACGCATCGACATCCAGGCCAGCTACGACGCCATCCCGAATGCGGCTTTCAATCCCTCGAACACGGTCTCGGGCGCGCCCTTCCTTCCCCAGAAGACCGGCGAAGTCCGCTTCGGTGCCGGCAGCGTCACTCGCATCCTGCCCGAACTGCGCAGCACCGAAACCGCGATCGGACGCGAGCTCGCCCTCCGCTCCCAGGTGAATGTGACCGGGAAAACAATCCATCTTGCCCGCAATGCGGCGATCCAGGCGCCCTCGGGTGATGTCCGCCTCTCGGCCGGGGAATGGCGCCTCCAGGGCATCGGCACGACCAATCCCAACTCGCGTTTTGTGCAAGCGTCAGGACAGGTCTACCTCGACACGGGCACCCTCATCGATGTGGCGGGCACGACCGGCGTGTCCGTCTCGATCCTGCAGCACATTCTCGAGCTCGAGCTGCGCGGCGCGGAACTGGCCAACTCCCCCGTGCAACGCGACACCCAGCTCCGCGACGCCCTCATCCGCATCGATGTCCGCAACAGCGGCACCTTCAACGAACTCGACTGGGTCGGCACTCCGCTCGCCGACGCGACGGGGTTCGCCGGACTCATCCAACGCACCGTCGGCGAATTCACGGCTCCCGGCGGGAAGGTGACGATCAGCGCCGGGGAATCGGTGGTGATGCGCGAAGGCTCCAAGGTCGATGCTTCGGGAGGCTATCTCGACTTTGCCGGCGCCAAGGTCAAGACGACCCGCCTGATCCTCGGGAACCGCGTCGTCGATATCAAGGACGCGACTCCAAACCGTCTCTACGACGGCATCTACACCGGACAAACGACGACCTCGAGCGAGCGTTGGGGAGTCACCAACACCTACGACCAGCCCCTCGCCCTGACCGGGGAGCGCTGGGAATCCGACTACCTCCAGGGAGCCGCGGGCGGATCGATCGAGATCACCGCTCCGGGCATGGCGCTCGACGGCACCCTCCGCGGGCAGACCTTCGATGGGCCACGCCAGCGCAGCCAGGGCAACACGCTCAGCTCGCTGCGCCTCGCCTTCACCGCCCAGGATACTTCTTTCCCGACCTTCCCCACCTACGCGCCGACGCCTCCGTCGGTGACCTTCCGGTCGAATGCGGAACTCTCCGCGCCCGCGCCCTTCTCCGTCGATGGGAGTGGCAATCCCGCCCCGCTCACGGCGGAGCGCCTCGGCCGCGTCATTCTCTCTCCCGGATTGCTCGGCGAGGAAGGCTTCGGCAACCTCACCGTCGAGAATCCCGATGGCAACGTGACCGTCCCCGCGAAGGTCTCGCTCGCAGCGACCGAAGGCGGCAGCATCCGCCTCACCGCATCGAATCTCACCATCAATGGCAGCGTCTCCGCTCCTGGCGGCTCGCTTTCCTTCTCCGCCTTCAATCTGCCGCTCTCCACGATCAACACCACCGCCATCACCCGGGTACGTCCCGCCCCGGTCGCCGGCCGCGGCAATTTCATCCTCGGAAACGGGGCGAGGCTCTCCACCGCCGGCCTGCTCGTCGATGATCGCGCCACCGGATCCGATCTGCTCCCGGTGAACATCCAGGGTGGCTCCATCGCCATCTCCGGATTCAATGTGCGGCTCGAGCGCGATTCCCTCGTGGACGTGTCGGGAGGCGCCCAGATCGGGACGCGCGGACGTGTCACTTACGGAAACGGCGGCTCCCTCGCCATCAACGCGGGCAAGGATCTCACCATCTCCGAGGCCTTCGGTGGCCAGCTCTCCCTGGGCGGCCGCCTCAAGGGTTACTCCGGAGCCCGGGGTGCCTCCATGAGCCTCTCGGCCCTTGCCTTCCAGATCGGCGGCAAGTCCGCTCCTGCCAACGTCACGCGACTCGACCCCGGATTCTTCAGCACGGGCGGCTTCTCCTCGTTCGCCCTCTCCGGGATGGGTCTGCCCTCGGGCACACCCGGCGTCCAGGTCGTCGCCGGCACCGAACTGCGACCCGTGGCGGAGAGTTATGTCGCCGTGCCGAATCCGGTCGCGGGTACTGGCGCGGACCTCGTCCGCGTGCTCAAGCCCGAGGGGCTGCGCACTCCCGTCTCGCTCTCCTTCCAGGCCACCGGACTGACCGACTCGTTCAACAGCGGCTTCCCCATCGCGCGTGGGGATGTCGTCGTCGGTCGTGGCTCCACCATCGCCACCGATGCCCTCGGCAACGTCTCGCTGCGCGGGGAAACGGTCGCGGTCTACGGACGTGTCGTCGCCCCCGGCGGCAACATCACCGTGGCGGGAGCCGGTGCTTTCCCGCTCGCCACCGAAGCCCAGGCCACCGTCTATCTCGCGCCCGGCGCCGTCCTCAACGCCCGGGGCACCGCCGTCATCCGCGAGGGACGCAACGGATGGCGCGAGGGCTTCGTCACCGGCGGAGGCACGGTCTCGGTCTCGGGCAACATCGTGGCCGAGGCGGGATCCGTCATCAATGTCGCGGGCACCTCGGGCGTGCTCGATCAATCGCGCACCTACCGCAACCCGAATGCCACTGCCATCACCGGTCTGCGGGGACAGGAATACGTGCCCGTGCGCTATGAGACGAACGGCGGCACCGTCACGCTCGCGGGCAGCCAGATGCTTTACTCCGACGCCACCCTTTACGGTCCCGGCGGCGGCGACTCGGCCGTGGGCGGCACGCTGAATGTCAGTTCGGGCCGCTTCATCCCGCCCGGCACGCCCTTCAACTCGGCGGGCAGCAATCTCCTCGTCAGCCAGAATGGCAACGTGCTGCCGGTTTCTGGTTTTGCCAGGGGCATCGGTCTCGGCGTGCGTGACGCGGGCGGAGCCTCTCTGCCCGGCGTCGGAAACTTCGCGGCCGACCGTTTCCAACAGGGGGGCTTCGGATCGCTCGCCCTCGGCGGAAACGTCAGCTTCGAAGGCCCCGTCTCGATCGACGCCGCGGCCAGCCTGCGGGTCGCGACCGGCGGCGTGATCTATGCCGATGACGCGGTGCGCCTTTCCGCCGCCCATGTCGCCCTCGGGCGGGCATTCCGCACGCCCGCGCTCGCCACCGACCAGGTCGTGCTCTACACCCAGACCGACGGCAACGGCGTCACCACCCCCCTCTTCTTCGCGCCGACCCATGGCGCGGGCAGCCTCACCGTCCGCGCCGAGACCATCGAAATCGGCGACCTCTCCCTGCAGGGCGTGGGCAATGCGAATTTCTCCGCGGCGAAAGGCGATATCCGCGGGAACGGCACCTTCCAGATCGCGGGTGATCTGACTCTCACCGCCGGGCAGATCTATCCGACGACGCTGACACCCTTCAACCTCTTCGCCTATGACTCCGCCGGGGGCACCGGCAGCGTCACCATTTCGGGTGGTTCGAAACGCGATCTGCCGCTCTCCGCCGGTGGCGCGCTCGCCATCTATGCGACCGACATTGTCCAAAACGGCACCCTGCGCGCCCCCATCGGCTCGATCCAGCTCGGCTGGGACGGCAGCGGCTCCGCTCCCGTCAATCCCATCGCCGGGAATTCGATCGCCGCCCCCGTCACCGACGAAGTCGTCCTCGGATCGTCGAGCATCACTTCCGTCTCCGCCGTTGATCCGCGCACCGGGCGCGGCGTCGTCATCCCCTTCGGCATTTCCTTCGACGGCAACTCGTGGATCGATCCCGCCGGAAACGACATCACCGTCGGCGGCCTGCCCGCCAAGAACGTCTCGATCTCCGGAGCCAGCGTCACCTCCGCGCCCGGTTCCGTCATCGACATCCGCGGCGGGGGCGATCTCTACGCCTACCGCTGGATCAGCGGCAACGGCGGCACGCGCGACCTTCTCGCCTCGGACTCGATCTTCGCCGTCATCCCCGGCTATGATTTCGACTACGCTCCCTACGCGCCCTTCAACACCGGAGCCGGAGCCGCCGCCCTGCAGAACCAGCCCGGCTACGTGAACGGCACCCTGAAGCCAGGTGATCGCATCACCCTCGGCGACAGTCCCACCCTCGCCGGCGGCACCTACACGCTCCTGCCCGCCCGTTACGCCCTCCTCCCCGGAGCCGTCCTCGTTTCCCCGCTCGGCGGCGCCCCCGTCGGCACGCGCGGACAGGATGACGGATCCAGCGTCGTCTCGGGCTACCGCTCGAACGACCTCGATCCCTCCCGCGAAGGTCGCACCTCGATGCAGCGCTTCGAGGTGGCCGGTGCCGAAGTCTTCCGCCAGCGGGCCGAATATGCCGATTTCTCCGCGAACACCTTCCTCCGCCGCGCCTCCGTTTCGCGCGGGTTCGATGTGCCCCGCCTGCCCATCGACGCGGGTTCGGTCGGCTTCTCCGCGACGAATGCGATGTCCCTCGCCGGAAGAGTTCTCTCAAACGCACCATCGGGAGGACGCGGTGCCCTCGTCGATCTCAGCAGCCCCGGTGACATTCTCGTGAACGTCGATGGTAGCGGCGGAGGGGCGGGCATCCTCGCCCTTTCGAGCAGCCTGCTCAACAGCTTCAATGCCGAGAGCCTCCTCCTCGGAGGTCGCCGCACCCTCGTCGCGGGCCGCTACGAGGTCGCCGTGAGCGCCACGAACGTCACCGTCGACAACGCCGGAGCCCCCCTCCGCGGTTCCGACATCGTCCTTGCCGCCAACGAAACCATCACCATCGCCGACGGAGCCGTCATCGAGGGCATCGGGAACGCCGCCGTGGATCCGCTCTATCTGGGCAATGCCACCGTCCCCGGCAGCGGCGATGGATCGCTCCTCCGCGTCAGTGGCAGCCAATCGGCACCCGTCACCCGCGCCGGCGTCGCCAATTCGGCCGCTCCGGACATGCGGATCGGTGCCGGGGCCCTCCTCACCGGCGGCGCCATCACCATCGATTCGACCGCCGCCACCAGCCTCGACCCGACCGCACGCATCATCGCCCCGGTCCTCGCGCTCAACAGCGGCCAGATCAGCATCCAGCTCGACAATCCGGGTGCCCTCCAACCCACCACCGGACTCGTCCTCTCCGGACAGGCGCTCGACACCATTCAGGAAGTCACGAATCATCTCACGCTGCTCAGTTACTCCAGCATCGATCTCTACGGCACCGGCACGGTCGGATCTCGCGATCTCGACAGCCTCACCCTTCAGGCGACCACGCTCCGCGGCTTCAACCAAGGCGGAGGCGACTTCATCATCGCCGCCGACCGGATCCGTCTCGAAAACGCGACCGGCCGCACGTTCCCCGCGCTTCCGGCCGCCCCCCTCGACGGCACCCTCCGTTTCGACGCCGCGCAGATCACCCTCGGACGAAACGATCTGCGGGTCGAGCGTTTCGCGGTCACGTCGTTGGAAGCCGATTCCCGGTTGCTCGTTGCTGAAGAAGGCAGCTTCTCCGCCGCAGGAGACCTCGAGATCCTCTCACCTGTTGTCACCGGAGCGGGCGCCGCCAGGCACCGCGTCTCCGCCACCGGCGACCTGCGCCTCATCCGGCCGGCCGGGGCCGCTGCCGGCGATTCCGGGGGACTGGGGGCCGAGATCACGCTCGAAGGGGCCAATGTCGAGGCCAACACCGATGTCGTCTTCCATTCCGGCGAGATCACCCTGCGCGCCCTCTCCGGCGATCTCCGCGTCGGCAATCTCGCCGCCACCACCATCGACACCTCCGGCACCTCGCGCGCCCTTCTCGATGTCATCCGCCACACCTCGGGTGGCATCGTCAATCTCGGGTCCGCCCAAGGATCCGTCGTCCTCGGGGCTCTCTCCACCGTCGATGTCTCCGCCCCCTCCGCGGGAGGCGATGCCGGTTTCCTGAACGTCTCGGCACCGCAGGGATCCTTCACCGCCGGCGGCAATCTCGCCGGCAGCGCCGGTGCCGGACGAAGGAGCGGCTCCTTCACCCTCGACGCGGCCACCACCGCCGGCAACGACCTCGCCGGGATCGATGCCATCCTCAATACAGGGTTCTTCAACGAATCGCGCGCCTACCGCCTGCGCACCGGCGATCTCGACATCAGCGGCACCGCCGTCGCCAGGAATTACCGGGCCTTCGCCGACGATGGCTCCATTCGCATCACGGGCACCATTGATGCCTCCGGCGTCACCGGTGGCAACATCGAGATCAGCGCCCACGATGATCTCACGCTCGCCGCCGGAGCCTTCCTCGACGCCTCGGCCGACCGTTACAGCAATGCCGGCAAAGGCGGCTCCGTCTTCCTCGGAGCCGGAGCCTCGCGCGACGGGGTGATCGATCCCGGAGCCCGCCTCACCCTCGCCGGAGGTGCCATCGACCTTTCCGTTGCCGAAACCGGTTCGACCGACCGCGGCCAATTCTCCGGCACGCTTCACCTCCGTGCTCCCGTCAACGACTTCCTCACCGACATGCGCATCGACACGATCGGCACGACCATCACCGGTGCCTCCTCGATCTTCGTCGAAGGCTTCCGTCTCTACGACCGCACCGGCGTCGGCACGCTCGACAACACCCTGCGCGATGCGATCAAGGCCGACGGAGACGGCCTCCTCGGGGTGGCCGGCTCCGCCTCGGCGAACCACACCACGATCCTCAACCGGCTCCGTGCCTCCCAGCCCGGTCTCGACCTCATCCTCGGCTACGGCGCCGAAGTCCAGAACCGCACCGGCAGCCTCACCCTCGGCTCCACCTCCTCGACCACGGCCGAGGATTGGAATCTCGCCGGCCATCGCTTCGGCCCCGACTCCGCCCCGGGCGTGCTCACCCTGCGCGCGAGGGACAACATCGATCTCTTCAATGCCATCAGCGACGGTTTTGACGGCGGCCCCGACCTCTGGCGTTCTCCCCTCGTCGCCCACAACGCCAATCTTCCCGCCAACCGCCAATCGTGGTCCTACCGCATGGCCGCAGGTGCCGATTTCAAAGCTGCCGACACCCGCGAGGTCCGCGATCTCGAGGACCTTGCTCACGACACCGGTATGATCCGTCTCGGCAAAAACGCCGGATCCGCCACGGCCACAGGCGGAGCGAATGCCCAGACCTCCTCCGTCATCGCCAACCGCTTCCAGGTCATCCGCACCGGCTCCGGCGACATCGACATCCACGCCGGCCGCAGCGTGCAGTTGCTCAATCCCTTCGCCTCGATCTACACCGCCGGCACCCAGGTCGCCGATCCCACCGGCGTTTTCGCTCCGGGCGATTTCGTCACTCCCGTGCTCACCGCCTCGATCTCCAACGGGGGTCTCGGCGCGGTGCAGGCGAATCAGAGCTATCCGGCGCAGTATTCCATGGCCGGGGGCAACGTCACCATCGAGGCCGGCGAGAACATCGAGCGCAAGACGCAGAACAACTCTGGCCTCGTCGATGACTCCTCCCGCCAACTCCCCAACAACTGGCTCTACCGTCGTGGATACGTGGGACCGAACGGCGAATATGGTTCCATCACCATCGGGACCGGCTTCATCACCTTCAACGACCCCGCGGCCTCCACCTCGTGGTGGGTGGATCACAGCAATTTCTTCCAGAGCGTCGGCGCACTGGGCGGCGGCGATGTGACGATGATCGCCGGCAATGAAGTGCGCAACGTCGATGCCGTCATCCCCACCAACGCCCGTGCCCCGCGCGGCATCCCCGATCCCTCGGAAATCGTCGAACTCGGCGGCGGCGACCTCCTCGTCCGCACCGGTGGTGACATCAGCGGTGGAGTCTATTATGTCGAACGAGGCGTCGGGCGTCTCGAGGCCGGCGGCAGCGTCACCACCAACGCGGCGCGCTCTCCCTCGCTCGGGGTGATCCAGAACCTGAACAATCCTTCCGCGGCCCAGTTTGATCCGCTCACCTGGATGCCCACCACCCTCTTCCTCGGCCGCAGCTCCTTCGAGGTCTCCGCCCGCGGCGACGTCCTCCTCGGGCCCATGGCCAACGCCTTCCTCCTGCCCCAGGGACTCAACAACCGCTTCTGGTACAAGACCTACTTCAGCACCTACGGCGAGGACGCCTCCGTCACCGCGACTTCCCTCGGGGGCGACGTGACCCTGCGCAACGCCGTCACCCTGCCCCAGCGCGCCTCTTCCACCGAGACCTTGCGCGCCTGGATGGAAACCCAGAATCTGCTCGCCAGCGGATCGACCGGAGCCGCCTTCACCCAGCCCTGGCTGCGCCTCGCCGAGACCAGCGTCGATCCTTTCGCCGCCACCCTCGCCCTCCGTCCTTCCAGCCTCGTCGCCACCGCCCTCGCCGGCGACGTGAACCTCGCCGGAAACATCACCCTCGCCCCCTCGCCCCGAGGCCAGCTCGAGATCGTCGCGGCGGGAGAGGTGAACGCCTTCCAACCGACCGGACGTTCGAATCTCCTCGTCTCCGGGCAGAGCGTCCTCGCCTGGACCGCCGCCTCCATCAATGTCTCCGACGCCGATCCCGACGCCATCCCCGGGGCGGTCAATCCGTTCA
>JALRFZ010000334.1 GCA_023253615.1 Verrucomicrobiales bacterium
GGGCGAGCCGCATTGGCTGCGCTTCAGCCGGGACGGCGCGGTGCTCATGGCCGCCGGAGGCAGGCCGGTGGAACTGGGCAAGGTGGTGCTCTTCGACGTGAAATCGGGCAAACGTCTCGCCGCGGTCGGTGACGAGGTCGATGCGGTGCTCGCCGCGGACCTGAGCGCGGACCAAACCAGCGTCGCGCTCGGTGGCACGGGCAAACTGGTGAAGGTCTACGACACCGCCACCGGCAAACTGCGCTACAAGATCGAAAAGCACACCGACTGGATCATGGCGGTCGCCTTCAGCCCGGATGGCAGGACGCTGGCCACGGCGGATCGCGCGGGCGGCCTGCATCTTTGGGAAGCGGCCAGCGGCCGGCCCCTGCTCAGCCTGAACGAGCACAAGGCCTCCGTCCGGGCCCTCGATTGGCGCGCGGATTCGAAACTGCTCGCCTCGGCGGGCGAGGACGGCCTCATCATCTGGTGGGACGTGAAGGACGGATGGCCCGCGATCACCAAAGCCGACGCGCATCCTCCCGTCCGCCCGCCGGGAAGCCACGGCAAGATCGCCAACGGCGTGCTCGCGGCGCGTTTCGATCACGAGGGCCGCCTCTGCACCGCGGGCCGGGATCAGAAGATCCGCCTGTGGGACACCGGCGGCAAGGAGATCCAATCCTTCGACATCACCGGGGGACGGCCGCTCAGCGTGGCCCTCTCCCACGACGGAAAAACCGTCATCGGCGGCGACACCGCCGGACAGGTCCACTTCTGGAACGTGGACGCCAAGACGAAACCTTGAAAACCTTTTGCCAGCCGATCCATCCGCAAATTAACCTCCCGACATCCTCATGCACTCCCCCTCCCATCTCCAAGGCTGTTCCGGTTTCCGATCCATGCCCCGTCGCCAGGCCATCCAGGCCGGGGTGCTCGGGGCGCTCGGGCTTTCCATGGGCGATCTGTTCCGCCTCCAGGCCGCCGACAAGGGGGGCATGACGATGGCCTCGGGCAAAAAACTCCAGGCCCGCGCCCAGAGCGTGATCCAGATCCACCTGCCGGGCGGATTCCAGCAACAGGAATCCTTCGACCCCAAGCCGGAGGCTCCCGTGGACATCCGCGGCTCCTCGGGCGTCATCAAGTCGAAGACGGGCGACATCCTCTCCGACAACTTCCCCATGACCGCGAAGATCGCGGACAAGGTCACCCTGCTGCGCAGCGTCGTCGGCCGGATCCCGGATCATGGGATTGCCTCGTATCATCTCTTCACGGGATACAATCCCACGGCGGTGATCGACTACCCGCAGATGGGCTCGATCGTTTCTCATGAACTGGGCCAGCGCGGCGACCTGCCGCCATACGTGGCGATCCCGGCCAAGAACGCCTTCGGCGGCGGCACCGGCTTCCTCAGCAGCACCTACGGCCCCTTCGAATTGAACGCCGACCCGAGCAAGGGCTACAAGGTGCGCGACTTTTCCATTCCCGGAAACGTGTCCCTGGATCGCTTCGACCAGCGCCAAACGGCGCGCCGGATGGTGGAGCAGCGTCTGCGCGCCCTCGAGTCGGACCCCGAGCTGCTCGGCACCATGGATGACTTCTACAAGCAGGCCTACACGCTGCTCACCAGCGAGCGCGCGCAGGCGGCGTTCACGCTCGATGACGTGAGCGAGGCGGACTTCCAGCTCTACGGCAGCCACGTCACTGGCGGCGTGAAGGGGCCGGATGGCAAGTTCCACACCAAGGGACTCGCGGAGAAGCTCATCGTCGCGCGCAAGCTCGTCGAGTCCGGGGTGCGCTTTGTCACCACGACGTACGGCTCGTGGGACTGCCATGTCGATGTGAAAAAGAGCACCCTCGACCAGATGGCACCGCTCGATCACGGCATCGCGGGTCTTATCACCGATCTCGATCAGCGCGGACTCTTGGACACCACCATCGTGTGGGTCACGAGTGAGTTCGGCCGCACGCCGAAGATCAACAAGGACTCCGGTCGGGATCACCACGCCCGCTGTTATTCCATGCTCATCGCCGGCGGCGGATTCACCCGTGGCCAGGTCTACGGCGCGAGTGACTCCACCGGCGCCGAGCCGGCCCGGGACGCCCTGCCGCTGGAGGACCTCATGTTCACGATCTATCACCAGCTCGGCATCGACGCCGACAAGGAATTGCTCGCCTTCGGCACCCGGCCCATCGAGATCATCCACGGAAAGCTCGCTCCCGCATTGATCGCCTGAACGGAGGATAGAAATGACTCCTCGAAATCCAAAGGCACCAATGGCAGCCTCCTCCAATCGATTTCAAAACTCGCTTTCGACACTGATTTCTCATGCCGAAGGCATGAAAGCGATTAGCCGGTGGTCGAGGAGCGTTAGCGACGATACCACCGGATTGTTTGGACCGTTTGTCGCATCCCGGAGGGATGCCAGCGATGCGCGATATCGATTCGAAAGGCTGCGACCCCGGTTGGGGTCGTCTATTTCACCCACACCTGATCCGGTGGCATTGCTCGTTCCTCGCTCAGCCGACCGGCTCATGGCTGGGATGCCTTCGGCATCGGGAGGATCGTTGGAATTTCGGAACCAACGCCACCGTGCGATGACTCGCTTTTTCCTCTTCTTCAACCTCGCATTCGTGCTGACCGCGCCGCTCGGCGCCATGCTGAAGCACATCGAGCGCGTCACCCCGCGCATCGGCCAACGCGGCACGACGGTGGAGGTGTCCATCCAGGGAGCCCATCTCGATGATCCCAAAGAGATCCTCTTCGACCGGCCCGGCATCCGCGCGGTTTCCATCGAACCCATGACCAAGGCACCCCGCAGCACCGGTCTCGCCCACGGCGGACGCATCGAGCAGGAGGTGAAGTGCCGTTTCGAGATCGCGCCGGACTGCCCGCCGGGAGAGCATCGTTTCCGCCTGCGGACCGCCACCCAGCTCACTTCGCTGGCCACCTTCCACGTCACCCCCTTTCCAACGGTGGACGAGGAGGAAGCCGGGGCGACCCGAAACGACACCCCGGCGACCGCGCAGGCCGTGTCCACCGGCGTCACCATCCGTGGCAAGCTGGACGCCAGTGCCAAGGGCGATGTCGATGTCTTCCGCGTGCCTGCGAAGGCCGGGGAGCGGCTCTCCGTCGAGGTGGATTGCGTGCGCCTCGCCGATGTCCACTACGGGGATTCCGAATTCGACGCGGCTCTGCGAATCCTGAATGCCGCGGGTCGCGAGATCGCCGGCAATGACGAGAATCCACTGCATGTGCAGGACCCGCTCGTTGCCGTCAAATTGCCCGCCGACACCACGGACCACGTGTTTGTGGAGATCCGCCGCTCCGTCTTCATGCCGCGCGAGGTCGCCTATGCGCTGCACATCGGCACCTACGAGCGGCCGCTCGCGATCTTTCCCGCCGGCGGCGTGCCGGGCGAAACGATGACGGTTACCCTGCTCGGCGATGCCCTGGGGGAAAAAACGGCCGAAGTCTCCGTGCCGGCCCAATCCGGCGACTTCGAGTATTCGTGGGGAGCTCCGTCCTCGTTGCGCCTGCGTTCATTCGGGGCTCCCAATGTTCTCGAAGACCCCCAGGCCGACGAAACGCCCGTCCCGCAGCTTCCCGCCGCGATCAACGGCCTCCTCGACGCGCCGGGCGACCAGGACCGCTTCCGCGTGACCGTCAAGAAGGGCGATCGTTTCCGGGTGCGGGTCTATGCATCGGCCCTCGGTTCGCCGCTGGATGTGGCCCTCGGCATCCGCAAAGTCGGCGAGACCACGGCGGAAGTGACCGCCGATGATGCCGATCCCATGCTCGCCGATCGTGACATCCACGGCCCCAACATCCGCTCCCGCGGCGGCATGAAGGACGTCTTCGATCCCTCCGTCATCTGGGAGCCGAAGTCCGACGGCGAGTATCTCATCGAAGTGCGGGACACGAACGGCTTCGGCGCCGCCACCGGCGTCTATCGCATCGAGATCGCGCCCCCACCCGACGCCGTCTTTGCCCTCCTGCGCAGTGCCGCCTTCGATTGGGCCGAGACCGGCCGTTACACCGCCCTCGCCGTGCCGCAGGGCAACCGCTGGACCTTCAATCTCAGCCTGCCCACCGGGCAAGGCACGCAGTTCAAGGGGGACATGGAAGTCGTCGCGAGCGGCCTGCCCACGGGCGTCACGCTGGCCGGCACGCGCATTCCCGCCGGCGCCTCGATCTGGCCCGTGGAACTCATCGCCGGACCGGAAGCCAGGCCCGGTGGCGCGATCATCACGCTCGACGTGCAGTCGGCCGATCCCAAGAAGAAGATTGAGACCGCCTCGATGCAGTGGGTGCCCTTCATCAACCACTCCGGCGGAGACGCCTGGCGCGCGGTGAAGACGGACCGCTTCATCATGGCGGTCACCGATCCCGCACCGTTCCGCATCGAGTTGCAGGCGCCCGCCATCCCGCTCGTGCGCGGCGGCGAGCTGGCGATCCCCGTGAAGGTCATCCGCAGCGAAGGGTTCAACGAGCCCGTCGAGTTCAAGAGCGACTTCGCCCCTCCCGGAGTCGTTCTTCCCCCGGCGGAGACGATCCCGGGCGACCGCAGCGAGGCCGTCCTGCGCATCAGCGCGACGACCTCGGCCCAACTCGGCACCGGTCCCCTTTCCGTCGTCGCCACGACCCTGCGGGAGACGAACCCCTACCTTGGCACCGGAGAAATCCGCGTTGCCGCGCCGGTGATCCCGCTTGCCATCGCCGAGCCCTTCCTCACCCTCGACAGCGAACCCGCCAGCGTCCGCCGCGGCGGGAGCGCCGAATATCGCTGGTCAGTGACGCCCAAAAGCCCCTTCGAAGGCGAAGCCGTCGTGAATCTCTTCGGCCTGCCCAAAGGCGTCAGCGTCCGCGAGCCGCTCCCCCGCATCACCGCCGCCTCGAAGGAAGTCGTCTTCCAGATCGAGGCCACCGACGAAGCCCTCCTCGGTCCCGTCACCGGCATCGAATGCGAGATCACCGTCCAAGCCGCCGGGCAGGAGATCCGGCAGCGCACCGGCAAGGGCAATCTCCGCATCGATCCCAAGCTCTGAAATGAACCCCACCCCTTCCCGGCGTTGCGACCAGACCCTGTTGGATCGGAGACCAGACCCGGTTCGGTCGGCGGTCATCGGACGATTTTTTTCACTTTCATTCACCCGCTCGGCCTTGAAGACAATGATACGGTCAACCCTCCTTCTCGCGCTCCTCTTCCCGGCCACGATCCTCGCCGAGAGCGTCCCCAGCTTTCGACAGGATGTCATGCCGGTCCTGTTCCGCGCCGGTTGCAACGCCGGCACCTGTCACGGCGCGGCCAAGGGGAAGGATGGTTTCATGCTCTCCCTCTTCGGCTACGATCCGGCGGGCGACTACCACCGCATCGTCAACGACATCGCCGGTCGCCGCATCAACACGGCCATGCCGGAGCGCAGCCTGCTTTTGCTCAAGTCCCTTGGCAAGGTGCCCCACACCGGCGGCGAGATCTTCTCCATCGACAGCCCCTACTACCGGACCCTCCACGACTGGATCGCCGCCGGTGCGCCCGACGACCGGGAGAACGTGCCCGACACCACCGGGATCGAGCTTTCCGAGGAACGGCTCGTTTTCGAAGGCGGGACACAGCACGCCCAGCTCCGCGTCTTCGCCCACCAGAGCGATGGCTCCAGACGCGACGTCACCCATCTCGCCATCTACCATTCGAACAATCCCGCCGTCGCCACCATCGACGAGAATGGCCGGGTCGGCGCCGCCGATGCCGCGGGAGACACCCACGTGTTCGCCCGTTACAGCCGCTTCGCCGTCGGAGCCAGCGTCACCGTGCTGAAAGCCGACCGCTTCGTCTGGCCGGATCCCGTCGCGAACAACTACATCGACCGCCACCTCTTCGAACGCCTGCAAAAGCTCCGCATCGCCCCCTCGGAACCCTGTGATGACGAGACCTTCCTCCGCCGCGTCACCCTCGACCTCGCCGCCCGTCCGCCCACACCGGAGGAATACCGCGCCTTCATGGCCGACACGAGCAAAGACAAGCGCGCGGCGAAAATCGACGCCCTCCTCGACGACGACGCCTTCGCCGACCTCTGGACCTCCCTCTGGGCCGAGCAACTCCGCGTCATGGGCGGCAACTACGCCCCGGTCGGAACGCATATCAAGGCCGCCGACACCTTCTACGAATGGATCCGCCGCCAGATGCGCGAAGGCCGGCCCCTCGATCAGTTCGTCGCCGAGATGGTGACGGCCTCCGGCAGCAACCTCGCCAACGGTCCCGTCAACCTCTACACCATGCTCGTGCACAAGCCGCGGATCGAACCCAAGCCGCTCGCCGCCGATTTCTCCCAGGTCTTTCTCGGCGTACAGCTCCAGTGCGCCGAATGCCACAACCATCCCTTCGACCGGTGGAACATGGACGACTACTACGGCTTCGTCTCCTTTTTCACCGGCCTCTCCCGCAAGCCCGGCGCCGAGCCCCGGGAACAGCGCATCTACTGGGACGCCACCAAGCCACAGGCCCGCCATCTCGTGGACGACCGCGCCATGGAGCCCAAGGTCCTCGGCGCCGTCGAGCCGGTCGAACACGACGGAGATCCTCGCGCCGCTCTCGCCCGATGGCTGACGTCGCCGGACAACGAACTCTTCAGCCGCAATCTGGCCAACCGCATCTGGGCCCAGCTGATGGGACGCGGCATCATTCATCCCGTGGACGATGTGCGCGTCACCAATCCGCCGGTCAACGAACCGCTCCTCGCCGACCTCGCCGCGCATCTCGTCGATTCCGGGTTCAATCTCCGTTCCCTCGTGCGCGACATCTGCAACTCCCGCGCCTACCAGCTCAGCTCGACGCCAAACGACACCAACCGCCGCGACACCCGCCAGTTTTCGCGCGCCTACCTCCGCCGCCTCCGCGCCGATGTCTTCGTCGACAGCGTCGTCTCCGTCACCGGCATGCCGCGGGGCCTCGGTGGATTCCCGGAAGGCACGCGCGCGATCGATTACTACCCGCGCAGTTCCGGCGGCACCGAGGGACCGAATTTCGGCGACGATGTCTTCAAATGCTTCGGCCGCAGCGCCCGCGGCAGCGTCTCCTCCACCGAGACCAAGTCAGCCCCCACCGTTTCCCAGGCCTTGCATCTCTCCGTCGGCGACACCATCCAGCCCCGGCTTCAGTGCAACGGCGCGCTCGCCGAATACGTCAAGGCCAAGACTCCGCCCGCCACCGCGATCGAGGAGCTTTTCATCCGCTGTCTCGCCCGCAAGCCGACCGGAGAGGAACTCGCCGGATTTCTCAAACTCGTTCCCGAGCCCCCCGCGAACACCCAGCCCTACGAGGACCTCGTCTGGGCTCTGCTGAATTCGACCGAGTTCATGTTTAATCATTGAGCGGAGGCGATCCCACTCCCGGGCGCGGCGTCGGCGCGGCGAAGCGCTCGTCATGCTACCGGTCTCAATCCCTCCAGAACCATTTCACGGAACCGACGGATGTGGTTCAGTTCGTGGAGACCTGAAGGATGGAGTATGATGATGGATTCCACGCCGAAAAGCGGCGACACATCCCGGAGGCAGAGACCGGCTTGGCGGGAGGGCTTCCACGCGCGGACAACGCTTCCGGGTAAGGGCACAAGGGCGACCCCGTAGCCCATCTGCACATAACCAAGGGTGAGGGCGAGGTTGGTCGACGTGAGAACGACGCGCGGCCCGGTAACGCCGTGATCCCGGAAAACCTGGGGCACAACGCTGCTCACGGCGGCACCCTGCCCGGCCAGGATGACGTCCTGCGAGGAAAAATCCTCCAGCTTCAGTTTCCGTTTCCCAAGCAGCGGGTGGGAGGGCGGTCCGATCAGATGAAACGAGAACCTCGTCAGCTCCTCGCAGATCGCGTTGGTCGGGGACTTCTCCTGCCCGGTCGCACCGATAATGGCGATGTCGGCGTCGCCGCGTTCGAACAGGGCACGAGATTCGAGGGACGGGCGGTCGATCAGGGTCAACTCGACTCCCGGATGCGCGCGACGATATCGCGCGATCACCGTGGGCAGCTCGTGGGTGAGTAGAGCGGTGGTCGTGACGAGAGTAAGAGAGCGCTCGAGCTGCCCCCTCCGTTCCGCGAAGACCGCGCGGATCCGGTCGAAATTCTCGATGAGCGGGGTGGCGAGGGTCGTCAGCAGCTCGCCTTCGCGCGTGAGCCGGACATCGTTCCCGCGGACGCGAACCAAACCGGCTTCGAACTCGCGCTCGAGGGCGCGGACCTGCTGCCAGACCGAGGGGTTGGAGAGGCCGAGCTGCCGGGCGGCCTCGGCGAAACTGCGATGCCGTCCGATCTCCACGAGCGCCCGCATCTGGCGGAGCCGCAGTTCCTTGTAGTAATGGCGACGCGTGGCTTTCATTAAGCGCTGCTTAACGCAAATTAGGAACTATTTCAAAAACAAAGATCGAAATCGGGTTACAGGTGGTTCCGGGACCACTCCCCATGCCGCATCCCCTCCCATCGTTTCCGAAGTTGCCGCCCCTCGCCGCCAGGACCGTGGCGGCGTTGCTCGTTCTTCCGGGAATGGGCCCCACTTCAGCCCATGCGGAAGTCCGCCCCGCGAATTCGGACGAGGTGCGCTACAATCGCGACGTCCTGCCGATCCTCGCGGACCGCTGTTTCGCCTGCCACGGCTTCGACGCGAGCCATCGGAAGGCCGGTCTGCGGCTCGACCAGCGCGACGGGGCGACCGCCTTGCTGGAGTCCGGAGCGCGGGCGATCGTGCCCGGAGAGGCCGAAGCCAGCGAGTTGATCGCGCGAATCACCACGGACGAGGCCGACGAGGCCATGCCTCCCCGGAAATCGGGCGGAAACCCCCTGACCCCGGCGGAGCGCGACATATTGGAGCGCTGGATCGCGCAGGGAGCAACCTACGAGCCGCATTGGGCCTACCTTCCGCCGGTGAAGATCAATCCGCCCACCGCAGCCGGTGCGACGCAACCCGTGGATCAGTTCATTCGCGCCCGACTCGTGGAGGGAGGCATCACCCCGTCGCCCGCGGCGGACCGGACGACCTGGCTCCGCCGGGTCACCTTCGATCTCACGGGTCTCCCGCCCACGCCCGCGGAGGTCGGCGATTTTCTCAGCGACAACCGGCCCGACGCCCGTGAGCGAGTCGTGGACCGCCTGCTCCAGTCGCCCCACTATGGCGAGCGCTGGGCACGCTGGTGGCTCGACCTCGCGCACTATGCGGACAGCGACGGCTATCTGCAGGATTTCATCCGCCCCGTTGCCTGGCGCTGGTGCGACTGGGT
>JALRFZ010000352.1 GCA_023253615.1 Verrucomicrobiales bacterium
CACGGACAGGGCCACGTCTTCGCCCATTTCGACTCCCTTTCCGCCACGGAACAGCAGGCTCTGCTCGACCAAGCCGCCGCGATCGACCTCGCCGAAGTCGCTTCGCTTTACGAGTCGCTCGTCAAGGGCTCGGGAGGCAAGGACGAGTCGCTCCTCGATGGGATCGAGCCCGCCGACTACATTCCCTTGCCCGGTCATCGCGAGGATGCCAATGCCACTCTCTGGCGCGAGGCCGTGCTCAAGGGCGAAGCCGCCCTCCGCACCGGACGTGTCGCCGCCTTCACCGTGGCCGGAGGTCAGGGCACTCGGCTCGGTTTTGATGGACCCAAGGGCACCTACGGCGTCACCCCGGTTCTGGGCAAATCGCTCTTCCAGGTCTTCGCCGAAAAGATCCTCGCCACCGGTCGCATCCACGGACGCCCCATCTCCTGGTATCTGATGACGTCGGTCCTCAATCACGAGGAGACGGTTTCCTTCTTCGAACGTCACGATTACTTCGGACTGAAAAAAGAACGCGTCCATTTCTTCACCCAGGGATTCATGCCCGCGGTCGATGGAGAAGGGAAAATCCTCATGGCGGAGAAGGGTGAGATCGCCCTGAGCCCCGATGGTCACGGCGGGGCCCTGCGCGCCCTCGTCCGCTCGGGAGCGGTCCGCCAGATGGAGGCCGACGGGGTCGACATTCTCAGTTATTTCCAGGTCGACAATCCCCTCGTGCGTTGCCTCGATCCCACCTTCATCGGATTCCATCTCATGAATGAATCCGACCTTTCCTCGAAGATGGTGCCGAAGGCTTATGCCGGAGAAAAAGTCGGGGTCTTCTGCCAGAAGGATGGCAAGGCCATGGTCGTGGAATACAGCGACCTCCCTGCCGAACTCACCAATGCGACGGGTCCCGATGGCGGACTCCGCTTCCGCGCCGGCAGCATCGCGATCCATCTCTTCCACCGCGACTTCATCGAGCGGCTCGGCAGCGGCGACGACGAGAGCGCACGACTCCTCTTCCACCTCGCCCACAAGAAGGTGCCTTTCGTCGATGCGAACGGAGTCCGCCATGAACCCGACGCTCCGAACGGCTACAAGTTCGAAATGTTCGTCTTCGACGCCCTGCCCTTCGCGCGGAATCCCGTGATCATCGAGACCGAGCGCGCCGACGACTTCTCGCCCGTGAAAAACGCCGAGGGGGTCGATTCTCCCCGCACCTGCCGCGACGACCAGCTCCGCCAATTCGCCCGCTGGGCCCAGGCCGCCGGGATCGACCTGAAGACCGACGAGACCGGCCTGCCGCCTTTCGCCTTCGAGGTTTCCCCGCTCTTCGCCGACACCGCGACGCGCTTCAAGAAAGCGTGGGACGCGCTGCCACACCAGCCGATGCTGACCGAGGGTCTCGTGTTGGTGTGAGCGGAGGCGCTGTCGCGCCAAAAGGAGTGGTGGAGTTTTGGAGTGGTGGAGTCATGATGAGTTGTCGCCGGACTTGACCGTATCGCGCCGGGTCCCCTACTTTTTACCTTTTACCTTCCCACCTTTTACCGGCGCTCCGCGCCACCCTCGAAATGACCCCCGAAGCCCGTCTCGCCGAACTCGGCATCGTCCTTCCGCCCGCACCGAAGCCGGGCGGCGTTTACAAACCGCTCGTCATCGTCGGCAAGCTCGCCTGGCTCTCGGGTCACGGTCCCTGCATTGATGGCGAGAACTATGAAACGGGTCGCGTCGGCGCCGATCTCACCCTCGAGCAGGGCCAGGAGGCGGCGCGCAAGACGGGGCTCTCCCTCCTCGCCACGATGAAGCGCGAACTCGGCTCGCTCGACCGCGTTTCCCGGCTCATCAAGACCCTGGCACTCGTCAACTGCACCGACGACTTCACCCAGCAGCCCCTCGTCGTCAACGGTTTCTCCAATCTCTTCGCCGAGGTCTTCGGTGATGACGGCATCGGCGCGCGCAGCGCCATGGCCACCAACACCCTCCCCGGCAACATTCCCGTGGAGATCGAAATCATCATCGAACTGAAAGACTGACCTCCGATGAACCGCATCGCCAACCTCGAAACCGTTCCTTCCCCCGCCCTGCTCTTCGACGTCGATGCGATCCGGCGGAATTTCGACCTGATGCTGCGCATTGTCGGCGGCGACGTCTCGAAGCTGCGTCCGCACATCAAGACCCACAAGTGCGGCGAGATCCTCGAGCTCCAGCACGGCCTGGGGATCCGCCAGGTCAAGGCCGCGACCATCGCCGAGGCCGAGCTCTCCGCCCAATCGGGCATGACGGATGTGCTCATCTCCTACCCGCTCGTCGGACCGAACGTGGCGCGCCTTTTCCAGCTCATCGACACCTATCCGGAGACGCAGTTCTCCTGTCTCGTCGATTGCGAGGAGGCGCTTGGTGCCTTTGTCAGGACCGGCCATGACCCGATCCATCTCTTCGTCGATCTTGACTGCGGCATGCACCGCACCGGGATCGCTCCCGGCCCCGGTGTCGTTTCGCTCGTCCGCGCCATCGTCGCGAATCCCGCCCTGCGCTTCGCCGGACTGCACGCCTACGACGGGCACATCCACGACACCTCCCTCGAGGCACGCACCGAGCAATTCGAAGCCGCCATGGCCATCGTCGAGGAAACCCTCGCCGCGATTGAAACCGAGGTGGGCATGGTGCCCCTCCTCGTTGCCGGAGGCTCGCCCACCTTCGGTCTCCACGCCGCCCGTGCTCTTTCCGAACCACGCCCCCGCCACTGTTCGCCCGGCACCACCGTCCTCTGGGATTGCGGCTACGGACCGAACTACACCGACCTCCCCTTCGAGGCGGCCGCCCTGCTTTTGACGCGCGTGATTTCACATCCTGGAGAAGGCCGCATCTGCGTCGATCTCGGCCACAAGGCCGTCGCGGCGGAAAATCCCATCACCCGTCGCGTCGCGTTCCCCGCCATCCCCGACGCGGAATTCCTCTCCCAGAGCGAAGAGCACCTCGTCCTCGGCGTGGCGGATCCCTCTGCCTGGCCCGTCGGCACGGAGCTGATCGGCATTCCCAAACACGTCTGCCCGACCGTGGCCCTGCATCAGGAAGCGCGGCTCATCCGCGATGGGGCCATCACCGGCGAAGCTTGGAAGATCGGTGCGCGCGATCGCAGGATCACGATTTGATCAAGGTTTCCACCATTGATCCAGCAGCCCCCGCAACCCGGCAACCGTCTCCGCGGATCCGGCTTCCCCGGAAAGGTTCCTCGACTCCCCCGGATCGCGTGTGACGTCGAAGAGAGCGGGACCCTTCAGGTAGTCTCCCCAAGGTTTCGCACCATGGGGAACGATCAGCTTGTAGCCGCCCTTCCGCACCCATCGATAAGCGATTTCGCGTTCCGGGTGACCCAGCGACTCCGCGTCGCCGGGATAGATCTCGCCGAAGACGGCGCGGCTTGGATCGTGTCCGCCCAACAAATCCACACCCGGCATGCCGGCCCGGGCCGAATCCGGAAGACCAGCCGCCTTGAGAAGAGTCGGCACGATGTCGATGCTGCTCACAGGCTCCGGATGGGTCGCGGGCTTTACCTTGCCGTCCCAGCGGACCAGGATGGGACTGCGGACGCCCTCGTCGAAGGGAGCGCGTTTGCTCGTCTTCGTGTGGGCGAATTCCTCGGGGCGCGATTTCTCCGGCTTCTTCGACGGGCTCCAGCCGTTGTCCGCGACAAAGACGAAGATCGTGTCCGCCGGATCGCTGTTCTTCTCCACGAAGTCGATCAACCGACCCACCGTCTCGTCGAACTGGACGATCGAGGCGTAGTAGGGCAGTTCGTGAGGCTCGACCCCGGGCCGCTGTTTCGCGATCTCGTAGCAGCGTTCCGGCGAGTCGTGGGGCTGGTGCGGGAGGTAGGGCGCATACCAGACGAGCCACGGGGTTTGTTGTGCATCACAATCGCGGATGAAGGTCTCGATCGGATCCATCGTTTCGCGACCAATGGCGAGGCCGTGATCACCGTTGCCATGGGCGACGATCTCTCCACCCGGCAGCTTGCGCCCACCTCCATAGCTCTGAGAAGCGGGCGGGCCGGTGAAGGTCGTCATTCCTTCGGTGAAGCCTCCGTTCCGCCAATGCCCTTCCCAGAATTTGCCGGTCTGGAGGCAGCGATATCCCGCCTCCGCGAGGAGACGGGGCAAGGTTGGCACGCGTTGGATCAGTTCGAACTCCGCGGAGCGCGTCTCGACATACTCCTTCGCCGTGGTGATGCGATTGAATCCCGCATTCCCCGGCGGACCGTGATTGAAGTGGACGAGATGCTGGTGGGGAAAGAGCCCGGTCATCAGCGTCACGAGCGACGGCCGACAGACGCTCGTCGTGAGGTAGCCGTTCGGGAAACGGGCCGATTGGGAAGCGAGGAGGTCGAGATTCGGCGTATGCACGGACTCGTTGCCCATGAAGCCGTAGTCCGACCAGGTCTGGTCGTCGGAGATGATGTAGACGATGTTGGGACGATCGGCGGAGTGGCCTGACAGAACCACCATCATCGAGATCACCAAGACCATCCACGATGGTGGACAGGAATGTCCGCCCTCCTTGAGCCCCGCCCTCGTCGCCAAGGAGGGGCGACATTCCTGTCGCCCGGCAAGCCCTGCCCTCATTCCGGAATTCGGTTGAGGGTGTACCACGCGTTCGGATGATCCAGCCCCCTTCCCGAAACCGACTTCAGCCCCGACGTCCGCAACTCATGCACATAGCGCGGCTTCAATCCCTCCACGACGAGCCTGACATTCGCCCCATCCTCCGACGGCGTCGCGGAGACCACCTTCAATTCCGTCGTTTCCATTTCCTCGCCTCCATACGCCGAGGAATACTGATAAGTGAAGGAACTCAGCGCAAAGGCGTCCTTCAGCGAGGCCAGATCGACCGCTTCCGTGAAAACGAGCTCGAACCCGTCCGGCTTCGCCCGCATCTCGCGGATCGCGAAGGGTGCCTTCTCCAGACGCACCCGCGAAAGTCCGTAGGATCGGTTCCCCAGCGAGGACCAACCGCGATTCGTCATGCCGACGAAAAGCGATCCATCCGGCGCGAAACAGAGCCTCACCACCGCCGCGGGAAAGCCACCAAGGAAGGGACAACACGCCCCCTGGTATTCCCCCCCAACCTTCTCGAGAAAGACCCGGTTCGCGGCCGCGTTCGTGAACTCTCCGACGAGCAACTGTCCGTCGAAGGGACCGAACTTCCCGCCCTGGTCGATCACCTGGATGTCGGTCGCGCTGCGTCCCATCTTGTTGTAGGGCAGCCAGACCACCGGCGGGACGAACTCTGGCGATTCTTCGAGGGCCTTCGGATAAGGCTGGTTCGGCTTGGGGACCACCATCATCTGGAAAGGTGCCTCGGGAGACTTCAGCGACTCGAGTGACTCCTGGTTCCCGTAGAACACACCAGGACGAAGGTGATAGACCGGCGTCGCAGGGATCCAGGTGCCCTGCTGGTCGGAGAAAAACATGTCACCCTCCAGGTTGGCACCGAGACCCGAGGGAGAACGCATCCCGAGCGACTTCGGTTCGAAGCGTCCGTCCTTGCCGATGATGCCGCCCCAGCCTTTCCAGCCTTTCGTGTTATCGGAAAGGTCGCCCATGCCGAGATTGAGGGTCACCCAGCGGTTCCCCTTCCCGTCCTGCTCGGGGCCGTAGACATACTCGTGGTAATTCCCCGTGACCCCCCATCCATCGGCTTCGGTGAGGTACTCGTCGGCGACGTCGTCGCCATTCGTGTCGCGCAGCCTCGTGATCTCGGCGCGCTGGGCGACGAGGAGATCCTTGCCATCGAGCAGCAGACCGAGAGGCTCATGGAGGCCGGTGGCGAAACGCGTGTAGCGGATTTCCTCCGGCTTTTTCGAAAGAACACCATCGAGAAACCAGACCTCGCCTTTCCGGATCGAGACGGCGAGACGGTCGGGCCCGATCCACTCCATGCCACTGACCTCGAGAGTCACGCCATCGCCCGGCTTCCATTCCTTCGAACGCGAATCGCTCGGCGAACTGGCCGTGAGGATCTCGGTGACTTCGTAGCCTCCGGCACCGAAGGCCAACGGTGCGGCGACGAAAAGGAGGATGGTAAGAAGGCGCCTCATTTCCAGGAATAGATGAATGTCAGGGTTTTCTCCACGGCCTTGGTGGCAACCTCGACATCGGCGGGATGCGTCACCGAGGGAGCGCCGCCCTCCGTCCACGAGAGCGTCCGCACCAAGGCGCCGTCCGCCACCGCGAATGCCTCGGTCACTTCGCGCTCCCCGTCCGTGTAGAGAAAGACGGGATTGCCCGCCACGTCGAGCCGATAACCGCGGAAACGACGGCCGGTCTCGACTCCCGTTTCGGGAAGGGCGGCCACATCCTCCCCGAGAGGCTTTTCAAAAGGCGCGTGACGCGAATACCAGGTCTGGTAGGCATCGAAGAACGCACCCCGCCAGACCACCGCGGGACGCGCGCCGCTGCCGTCGTAGGCGAGATTGATGCCTCCGGGAAATCCAACAAGAATCGCCTTCGTGCCCGTGCCCTCGAAGAAGGTGCGCTGGAGAATGGGACGATCCGTCGGGATCAGTTCATAGAGTCCGGAACTGCGATCCGGAAAGCCTTCGGGGAGCCCCTCGCCCTTCCCGATGAAGGACCAGATCGCGGCGATCTGCCGCTCGGTGTCACCGCCCAGCACATCCCTCACCGTCGCCTGACCTCCCGGCCACAGGGGCGGCATCAACGTGCCGGGCCGGTAAGTGGCGGGATTGAGCAGATAGCTGCGGAACCACTCGGGCCGGAGGCGCTGATCCAGCGAACTCAGGTCGAGCGCCTGAATCCCGAGCGACCGCTGCTCGCCCCAGGTGTGGCAGGTGATGCAGTTGGTCCCGCCGACGATGCCGAGGAGTTTGCGTCCCGCCTCAAGATCCCCGGGATGTTCGACGAGCGGCTTCGCGTCGGGCTCGGCATCAATCTTCGCCAGCCACGCGGCAAGGGCTTTGGCGTGGGCCGGGTAGTTCGGCATGCGGGTTTTCACATAGGGCCGCACGCGGCTGCCTTCGGCACCGGCGAAGACACCTTCGAGCCAAGGCTGCTGCAATTTGTGTCCGATCCCGGTCAGCGGAGGAGCCAACTTCCCCGAGTCACCGAGGGCTTCGTCGCCCACAAAGAAGGGATTCGTTTCCGGCGTCGGACCTCCGATGCCGTCGCGGTCATGACAGGCGTAACAGTTCATCGCCGCGAGGGTGAGGCGGCCATCGGAGTCGGTCTCCGGACGCGTTCCGGCGAGGAAAGATTGCAAGGATTGACGCTGCCCTTCGGTGAGCTCGTAATGGGGCAGACCGGCGACCGGCTCCTGCGAAAGACATCCCCGCGAAGCATCCGCCACCGTCGCGAGCGGACGGATCTCCGCGGCTTTCTCGCCGGGGATCGTGTGGCAGGCGGCGCATTTGAGTTTGGCGACGAGTTCCTTGCCCTTGGCCACCGCCTCCGGATTCGCTTTCGGCCAGGGCTTGAGTTTTTTGGCATTGCCAGGGTCGGAGTCCTGGAAGTCGAGCAGATGCGCGGCGAGATCGGCGGACTCCTGCCCCTCGAGCGCGACATGCGGCATGCGGCCGTCGGGACGCCAGGTCGAAGGGGAATCGAGAAAAGCCATCAGGGCGGCAAAACTCGTCTTCTTGCCGAGATCCGGATGGGCGATTTCGTGCGGAGAGACCTTCAGATCCGCCGGAGCATGCGGCGGATGGAAATCCGGCGTAGGCGCATGGCAGGCCACGCAGCCCTTTTCATGATAGAGCGCGCTGCCCCGTTCGGCGTTGGCATGCTTGGGCACTCTCAGGTTCGCGTTCTTCCCGAGCGTGCCGATGTAGGCGAGAATAGCGTCAATGTCAGGATCGGCGAGCCCATGGACCATGTGAGGCATGTTCGATCCTTCCCTCCCCGATTCGGGATCGCGGAGAAAGCCGGCGAGCCAGTCGCGATCGATGCGTTTGGCGAGATCCACGAGATTCGCCCCTTTCCTCGGCACGACCACCGCCGATCCGCCGTGACAGTTCGCGCAGCCAAGTTCGGAGAAAAGGATCGCACCACCCTCAACGGTCGGCTTGTCCGCATGAAACCGCTCGGAGCCGACGACGTTGGGAGCGGCGTGCAAGTCGGCCGCCAGCGACAGCAGCAGTCCCGACAAAACCACCAAAGAGGGTTGCGTCAGGAACCCGGGAGGGTTGAATCGGGCGGCGTTCATGCCTTGGCCAGACATTGATCGAGATAGGCCCTCGACTCGTTGATTTTCTCCGTGATCGCCGCGGCGGTCGGCAGCATCGGGATGCCGCGCGGGGTCGGGTGCATGAAGATCTCGGCGAGACCGGCAAAACCGATTTCCTTCATCGCCGCGACGATGGGCACGTAGTCGAGCGAACCAAATCCGGGGAGTTGTTTCAGTTCCTCCTCCTTCGG
>JALRFZ010000362.1 GCA_023253615.1 Verrucomicrobiales bacterium
CGGGGAGCCGACGCCGAAAAAGTCGCGCAACTCATCACCCTGCATCTCGATCCGCTGTGGCGCCGCATCATCCAACCGCTCTGAACGGAACGCGACTTCACGAAAAATCCGCACGCCCCGATGAATTTTTTTCGCTCCGACTCCCAGCAGATTTCCTCCTCGCAGTGTTGGAGCTTCCCCAACATTCCCGTTTTTGATCCCTCGGAATCGGCGACAGCGAAAGCATCCGACGACGTCGCCGTGAATGCCGACGAACTACCCGCGTCCGCCAACCCCGGCCGCCAGGCGTCCGACCGCAGCGAAGGCGCCGAACGCCTGGAACCCTGATTCCACGGCCTTTACAGCCGATCCCATCGCGCACCACACCTTCGTGGTGCGACTCCGCCGATCCCCGGCCGCACCCTCGCGATCCGGCGGCACCGGCCGGTCCCTCCCCGGGAGCCTGGCGACTAACATAACCACAATAATTTCCCCGAACGAACCGGCTAGCCGGGAATTTCCACGAAAGGACAAAGTTGGAAAAATTACAATCAGGAGTTGAAAATATTTCACTTATCCTAAATACTACCGCCATTCCGACCGCACTGCCTTCATGGCCGCCGACTACAACGAAGAGCACATCCGCTCCCTCGATCCCCGCGAGCACATCCGACTCCGCCCCGGCATGTACATCGGCAAGCTGGGTGATGGCTCGTCGCAGGACGATGGCATTTACATCCTGCTGAAGGAAGTCATCGACAACGCCATCGACGAGCACGTCATGGGCAACGGCAAGCAGATCGACATCGAGATCGAGGATCGCTTCGTCCGCGTGCGCGACTACGGCCGCGGCATCCCCCTCGGGAAGTTGAAGGACTGCGCCTCCATCATCAACACGGGCGCGAAGTACGACAGCGAGGCTTTCAAGAAATCCGTCGGACTCAACGGCGTCGGCATCAAGGCGGTGAACTTCCTTTCCGCCTTTTTCGAGATCCAATCCTTCCGCGAGCACAAGACCATGGCGATCGAGTTCGGCCAGGGCCTCGTCGTCGCGGAGATGAAGAAGCCCGACAAGAGCGACGAGCACTCCGGCACCCTCGTCGCCTTCGAGCCCGATCCCGCGATCTTCGGCCCCTACGCGTGGAACCTCGAGTACGTCGAGGCGATGATCCGGAACTACGCCTACCTCAACACCGGACTGACGCTTTCGCTCAACGGCAACAAGTTCCGGTCGAAGAACGGCCTCCTCGACCTGCTCGAGGAAAATCTCGCCGGACGCGACACGCCGCTCTACCCCATCGTCCACCTCTCCGACCACGACATCGACGTGGCCTTCACCCATACCGAGCAGGCGGGCGAGGAATACTACAGCTTCGTCAACGGCCAGCACACCACGATGGGCGGCACCCACCTCGCCGCCTTCCGCGAGGCCATCGTCAACACGGTGCGCAATTATTACAAGAAGCAGTTCGAGGCCGGCGACATCCGCTCGGGCATCGTCGCGGCGATCAGCGTGCGGGTCGAGGACCCCGTCTTCGAATCGCAGACGAAAACGAAACTCGGCTCCACCCAGATGGCGCCCGGTGGCGAGACGGTGCGGACTTTCGTCGGCAACTTCCTCGGCCTCCACCTCGACAATCACCTCCACCGCTCCAAGGCCGTGGCCGAGGGCATGCTCGACAAGATCCAGCGCTCCGAACACGAGCGGAAGGAACTGAAGGGCATCAAAAAACTCGCCAAGGAACGCTCGAAGCAGTCGAAGCTGCACAACAAGAAGCTCCGCGACTGCCGCGCCCACTACGACTCGAACCACAAGCTCAAGGAGCAGTCCACCCTCTTCATCACCGAGGGCGACTCCGCGAGCGGCTCGATCACGAAGTCGCGCGACGTCGACACCCAGGCCGTCTTCTCCCTGCGCGGCAAGCCGCTCAACTCCTACGGGATGACGCGGAAGATCGTTTATCAGAACGAGGAGTTCAACCTCCTCCAGGCCGCCCTCGGGATCGAGGAAGACCTCGACGGGCTGCGTTACAACAAGGTCATCCTCGCCACCGATGCCGACGTCGACGGGATGCACATCCGCCTGCTGACGATCACCTTCTTCCTCCAGTTCTTCCCCGACCTCATCCGCGAGGGTCACCTTTATATCCTGGAGACGCCCCTCTTCCGCGTCCGGAACAAACAGGAAACCCGCTATTGTTATACCGAAGAGGAGCGCCAGCGCGCCCTTGCCGAGGTGAAGAATCCCGAGATCACCCGCTTCAAGGGTCTCGGCGAGATCTCGCCCGATGAGTTCAAGCACTTCATCGGCCCCGACATGCGCCTCGCTCCCGTCGAGATGCCGGCGCGGCCGAAGACGATCCAGGACCTCCTCGAATTCTACATGGGGAAAAACACCCCGGATCGGCAGGATTTCATCATCAAGAACCTCAAGGTCGAGCTCGATCTGATCGAAGAGGAAGTCGAAGAGCGTGCCGAGATCACCGAGGACGCCGTCGCCGCCTGATCCGCCCCCTGCTGCCCCATCCGCGCCCCGCCGCACCCCCGCATGGACGAAACCACGACACCGCTCAAAGGCATGTATTCAGAGTGGTTTCTGGATTATGCGAGCTACGTCATCCTCGAGCGCGCCGTCCCGCACATCAACGACGGGCTCAAGCCCGTGCAGCGCCGCATCCTCCATTCGCTGAAGGAGAAGGATGACGGGCGTTTCAACAAGGTGGCCAACATCATCGGCCACACGATGCAGTACCACCCCCACGGCGACCAGTCGATCGGCGACGCCCTCGTCAACATGGGGCAGAAGGAACTCGTCGTCGACACCCAGGGGAACTGGGGCAACATCCTCACCGGCGACTCCGCCGCCGCGCCGCGCTACATCGAGACCCGCCTCTCGAAATTCGCCAACGAGATCCTCTTCAATCCCAGGACGACCTCCTGGGCCGCCAGCTACGACGGCCGCAACAAGGAGCCTGTCACCCTGCCGGCGAAATTCCCCCTCGTCCTCGCCCACGGGGCCGAAGGGATCGCCGTCGGTCTTGCCTGCAAGATCCTGCCGCACAATTTCAACGAGCTGATCGACGCCTGCATCGCCGTATTGAAGAAGGAGCCCTTCGAGCTCTATCCCGATTTCCCCCAGGGCGGCATCGCCGACGTCACCGATTACAACGACGGACTCCGCGGCGGCCGCATCAAGGTGCGCGCCCGCATCGAGAAGACGAAGTCGAAAGAGCTCATCATCCGCGAGATCCCTTTCGGCACGACCGCCTCGAGCCTCTGCGATTCCATCCTCAAGGCCAACGAGCAGGGCAAGGTGCGCATCGCCAAAATCGAGGACTGCACCGCCGAAAACGTCGAGATCCGCGTCCATCTTCCCGCCGGGGTCGACGCCGACACCACCCTGAAGGCCCTCTACGCCTTCAGCGATTGCGAAGTCAGCATCTCGCCGAACGCCTGCGTCATCCAGGACAACAAACCCCGTTTCCTCGGCGTCTCCGAGATTCTCAAACACAGCGCCAAGCAGACCCGCGATCTCATCGGGCAGGAGCTCGAGATCAAACTCGGCGAGCTCGAGGAGAAATGGCATTTCTCCAGCCTCGAGAAAATCTTCATCGAGAAGCGCATCTACCGCCGCATCGAGGAATGCGAAACCTGGGAAGCGGTCATCCAGGAAATCTGGACCGGCCTGCGTCCCTACCTCCGCCTCTTCCGCCGCGAGGTCACCGAAGACGACATCGTCCGCCTCACCGAGATCCGGATCAAGCGCATCTCGAAATACGACTCCTTCAAGGCCGACGAATACCTCCGCGGCCTCGAGGACCAGATCGCCGAGACGAAGAAAAACCTCAAGCGTCTCACCGCCTTCACCATCAAGTGGTTCGAGGGCATCAAGGATCGCTTCGGCAAAGGCCGCGGACGCCGCACCGAGCTCTCCACCTTCGACCGCGTCGACGCCAAGCAGGTCGTCGTGGCGAACGACACCCTCTACGTCGATCGCAAGGAAGGCTTCGCCGGCTATGGCATGAAGCGCGACGAACCCGTCTGCAAATGCTCGCGGATGGACGACATCATCGCCTTCTCCCGCGATGGCACGATGCGCGTCGTGAAAGTCGCCGAGAAAGTTTTCGTCGGAAAAGACAACCTCATCGTCGGCGTCTTCAATCGCGACGAACCGAAAATCTACAACATGATCTACCGCGACGGGCGCGGCGGGAACATCATGGTGAAGCGTTTCCGCGTGGAAGGAATCACCCGTGAGAAGCTCTACGACCTCACCGGAGGAGCCGCCGGCACCCGGGTTTTATGGCTCACCGAACACGATACCGAGGAGGATGCGAACCTCATCGTGAGAGTTCATCTCAAAAGTGATTTGAAATTGCGAAATTTTCAGATCGACTTTAGATTCGCAAATCTGGATATTAAGGGTCGAGGGGCAAAAGGAAACATCCTAACAAAACACCCTGTCGACCGCGTCTCGAGAATCTCCAAAGCCGAACAGGAGGAAATCGAGGCGAAGACCCTGAGAGCCCTTTCCAAATCCGAACCGCCAAAAAAGCCTGAGCCGCCCAAGCCGGCGGCCGCTCCCAAGACCAACAAAGGCGAGCGGAAGAGAATTCCCGCTGAAAAAGCACCAACAAAACAAGTACCAACAAAAAAGAGAACCATGAAGAAAGCAACGACCAAGAAAGCCGCTCCCGCGAAGAAAGCTGCCGCCAAGAAGGCTCCCGCCAAGAAGGCCGCCGCCAAGAAAGCGCCT
>JALRFZ010000385.1 GCA_023253615.1 Verrucomicrobiales bacterium
GTTCGTTCCGCGACCGGACCGGGTCGGGTGCCGTCGGCGGCGGCTGGTGATCGCGGGGATCGTGGTGGCGGTAGAGATCGGCGGCCGTGACGCCGCTTCCCGGGAGGGGACCGAGATTCGTCCCGTTGCTGCCGGCGTGGAAGAGATCGAGCCACTGGCTCGCGCGCATCCGGGGCTGGTCGAAGCGCGCATGCTCGGGCCGGCCGATGCGGAGGGTGTTGCCGCCGCCCCACATTTTGCTGCTTTCAATTGCGGAGACTCTCTCTTCAGGGGTTTTTATCTCAGGAAGACTTTTCAAGGGGCCGTCACGGAGGGTGCCATAAAGATGCGTTGTCGGACTCGTCGCGCTGAAAGGGACACCCGCCTCCGGCTGAGGGATCCACAACACGGGGTCGTGGAGATTTCCGAGCTCTGTCACGGAGTGAAACCGACCCAGGTTTGAAATCCGCCAAGGAGCGAAAGCCTCCAGCTTCGGATCGTGCGTTGTGTTGAAGGAATCCGGGAGTTCCGCGTTCGAGTCGGGAGCGGTGGAGGAGTGATGAGGGCTGTCATAACCACGATCCGGCCAATCCCGCACCCGAGCCTGGTCCCGCATCCGGTCTTTTCGGGTGGTGATCACCCGATGGTGATCGACGTTCCGAAATCCTGGCGTCGCACGGCGAAGGTAATCCTCCGCCTGTCCTCTATCGCTGCGATCATCATTCAAATCCGAGGTCGATCGCGAATACCAAGGCATCCACGGGTCCCCGAAGTGTCCTCCGATCCGCAATTCTCTCTTTCGAACAACGTTGGGAAGCGTCATCCGCATGATGAAATCTCCCGGCAAGATGGTGCCCGTGTGTTTACTGAAATAAAATCCATGTTTCGGTGTCGTCGATGGTTCCGCCGGGTCCAAACGGCCGCATTGGTCTACAAGACCGTCCCCTAGAAAGAACTCATAGTTGGCGTTCACCGAGGAACCTCCGGATGCGGCTTCCAACCGGGACACGATGGGGAAAGCATAAATCGGGTCCGTCGCCACCGGCACTTTCCACCGGATCCTGCCGAAGCGCACCACCTCGTAATGATTCGGCGGAACGGTGACGGTGAGTCCGCCTTGGTCGGGAAAGGCCTCGTCGAGGACGCGGTGGCTCTCGAGGATGTCGTGCCAGTCCGAATTCGCCCGGAAGCGGATGCGCTCGAGAAAACGGAAGCGCAGCCGCACCGATTCCATCTTCGCCTCGCGGTTCGACGGATTCCAGAATTCGACAAAGGGCGTCGCCTCGAAGGTGACGAGATGGTTCGCGCCCGCATTCTCGTAGCCGACATACTCGAATTTCAGAAAAAACTCGTTCACCGGACAATAGCTGTCGACCCCGCGGAAGACTCTCGTCCCGGCGTTCACGGTGTTCGCGGGCAGCGAAGGCAGGGAGTCGCCGTCGGCATAGTCGATCGCGTTGGCGGCGAGGGTGGCGGTGTAATCCTCGTCTTCGGGAAAACCGCCGCGGCGCTCCTTGAACGCCGGGAGGTTTCTTTCGACGATGTCGGCGATCCCGAGATCGCGGTTCGCGACAAGGGTGTTGAGGTTGAAGCGGGGTTTGCCCTCGTCGGCATAGCCGTGTCCGTAGGGAATGAAGGGAACGGCCAGGTAAGGACGAAGGCCGGAGGCGAAACGGCCGGGTTCGTGATCCTGACGTCCGATCGTGCCGTGGCGCGTTCCGGAAAACCAATGGCGCTCTCCGGGAAACCGCATCGCGTCGCGATAGGGGTGGAAGCCACCCGGGATCGCCCAGTCATGCAGGATGATCTCGCGCGGCGAGAGGCCGGGCGCGACCTGGTCGACGAGGGATTGACCGCGATGGCCGGTGGGAAAGTGATAGGGTGTCTCCGTCGTCCCCTCCATCGCGAAGACCGCGGACGGCGACCGGGCGCGGTGGTCGTGCGCGGCATAACCGGGACGGATCGCGGCCCCGGGATGCGGGTCGGCCGGCAGACCGATCACGTCGGTGTTCGGATAGCCCTCGAGATCCTCGATCCAAAACGTGTAGCGGGTGCGCCAGGGAGAATCGTCGGCGGGCAGCTCGACGAATCCCGCTTCGGGCCGGGGATTCTCCACGACAACATTCCCCTCGTCGTCGAGCCCGCTGAGCCGCGGCAGGAGGATCGCGCCGGTGCGCGTATCCCCATCAAAGACGACCGTCGGGGCGGCGATGGCGGTGTCGGCCAAGACCGCGGTGTCGGTGCCGTCGAAGTCCGGCAGGGCGGTGCGCTGTTCCCGGCCTCCGGCAAAGAGCGGATGGTGGGTGAGGCCTCCGGCGTCGGCCGTGGTGATGAAGGTATGGCGGGTCGGGCCGGCCCCCGTGTTTTCCATCCGGGCGAGGGTGACGAGGTAGCCATCGGCGGCGGTGAGCGAGAGGATCCGCGCCGAAGCATCGGCGAAGGCGGCCTCTTCGGCGAGCTGGGCGCGCACGGTCGCGGCGGCGGCGCCGCTGAGAGAGGTCTCCTGCCGCGAGACGGCGAAGAGCGAGACGACGACGAGGGCGATGACCGTCACGAGCACGAGGGTCAGGATCAGCGCGGCGCCGTGTTCGCGGGTGATGGGGCTCGGCTTCATGGAGACCGGGTCGGCAGGAGGAAGCGGTGGCGGGTGAGGCGGGTCGCGGCGAGCAGGGCGCGGTCGGCCGCGGTGGCGGCGGGGGACTCGACCCGGTCCCAGTCGATGAGCCAATCCTCGTACCGGACGAGGCGCCGGGCCGTGGTTTCATCGACGGTGCCGAGGACGAGTTCGATCACATCGGGAGCGACGAGGGCGGGCCATTCCGATCCTCCGCCGAGGCCGAGATGTTCGTTCAGCGCCCCGGCGTCCATGAGGGCACCGCTCCCACCGATGGAGGCGTCGAGGCGATAGGGGATCAACTCGAAGCGGACGACATGGTCGCAGATCGCCTCGTCGGGAAAGACGGAATCGTGCACCGGTGAGTCGGGATCCTCCCAGTCCGCGGCCGTGCCGCGGAGCGGCTGGAGACTGCGTGGCGGTGCGGCGAGACGGCCCGCGGGAGGACGTGCCGGCCACGGCGCGACCGCATCGCGCAGGCTTTGCGGTGCTCCGGGATCCTCGCGCCGGGAGATGAGGAAGGGAAACGCCGAGTTTTCAAAGCGGGCGCGCCGCACGGCGGCTGCATTCGGGGCACCGAGGGGGCGTGTCTCTCCCGAAAAGTCGTCGTTGATTTCCCGGGTCGCGTGGAGGAGGAGGCCGTCGGCATATCCCTCGCCATGGGCGTGACCCCCGGGACGGAAATGGCGGAACAATTTCATGCCGGCGCCCTCTTCTCCGGCGAGAGGGGAGTGCCTCGCGTAGGCGACGTAATAGCCGGCGATGCCCGGGGGCGTCTCCCGTGGGTCAGGCTCCTCCCCGCCGGTGCGGGTCGCGAAAGCGAGGGTGCCGAAACCGGGCGCGGCGTTGGGAAAGGTGCCGCCGCCGCCCCCGGTTCCGGAGACGCGGTTCACCTCGAAGGGAAGGAAAAGCCTGCCCTCGAAAAAGGCGCGCTGCACCGCGTTCGCACCCTCCGGCAGACGGGGAAGATGGGCCGGACGCGAGGAAAGGTGCGCGGCGAGATCCCGGCCGATCCAGGCGGTTGCCACTTCGGTGTCGGCCCGGCGTGCCGCGGCCTCCGTGCTGTCGCGGAAGTGGGCCAGGGCCGATCCCAGCATCGTCGAGAGCACCAGCGCCAGCACCGAGAGGATCGCCATCGCCGAGAGCAGTTCGACGAGCGTCGCGCCGCGGCGCTTGGCGTGTTTGTCAGGATGGGCCGGCGTTCGGATCATGGCGAGAGGAGCCTGGAGAGGTAGCGATCCGCCGATCTCGCCGCGGCGGGGATGTCGACGACGTGGCGATCCTCACCGGCGGGTTGCCCTGGCACGTCCGCTCCAGCCCACACGTTCTCGACGCCATCCTGCTGGGCGCCGACGCCACGGCCGCCACCCGGAGGCTCGCGGTGGGGGTCGGCCTG
>JALRFZ010000400.1 GCA_023253615.1 Verrucomicrobiales bacterium
AACAAGGTCACGATGGAGCTGGCCTCGCAGTTGCTTGGCGTCACCATGAACGAGCCGGGCGTGTCGCGTCTGGTGGCGGTCGATGTCGACGAGGCCGTGCGCCTCGCAGCGAGCTGAGTCTGATGGACGGGGTGTTGCAAGCCCTCGGCGGAGACTTGCGGCTGGCCTTGCTGCTGCTCGGCGGTTTACTCGTGCTCGGGATCGTTGTTTGGGAGCTGGTTCAGCGACGACGGGCGCGCCGCGCCCAAGAAGAAAGTCACCCACCGCGCTCCCCAGCGCAAACCGGTCGCCGGGCGGAACGCACCTTCGTCCCGGCGTCCCGCTCCCAAGCCAGTCACCTACGGCGGTGGCATTTCCCTGATGACGGTCTTTCTTTCCATCGTCGCCCTCGGCATGCTCGCCGCCGTCGCCATGGTCGTGCTCCCCCGCGACATGAGCCAGGTCGGCGGATATCCCGTGAACCCGCTCGCCGGGGAAAAGCCGCGCAACCTCCTCGCCGAGGCGCAGAAGATCATGATCGACCGCAACGCCGAACTCGCGCTGAGCGAGGAGGAGGTGAACCGCTACCTCAACCAGCGTCTCCAGGGCGAGCAGAAAGGCCCCATGGCCGCTCTCGTCAAATTCCGCGGCGTCTACATCGATTTCGCCTCCGGCACCGCCGACATCATCGTCGAGCGCGAACTTTTCGGCATGCCCATCACCATGAGCGCCAAACTCGCCGCCGAGCAGGCCCGGGGCCGCGCCTACTACAAGCAGGCGGGCTGGACACTCGGCCGCATCGATCTCGGCGCCCGCAACGTGAAACCCGTCATCGATCTCTTCCTCCGCCTGCGCGGTGCCTGCCTCGACGAATACCACGTCATCCAGCAGATGTCCGACGTCCGCTTCGAGGAGAACCGCCTCGTCCTCGACGCCCGGATCTGATCGGGTTCACCTTCATCCGATGTCCGGGCCCGACGAGATCCTCCACCGGGGGCGTTTTCTCAGTTACCACCGCACCGCGAGGGGATGGGAATACGTGACGCGGACGAACGCGAAGGGCTGCGTCGCCATCCTCGCCGAGACCGACGATCAGCGCATCCTCCTCGTCGAGCAGCATCGGCCTCCGGTGGGGCGCTCCGTGATCGAACTGCCCGCCGGTCTCGCCGGCGACATCCCCCTGCAGGAAGAAGAGCCCCTCGTCGTCGCGGCCAAACGCGAATTGAAGGAGGAGACCGGATACGAGGCGAAACATTGGACCACGCTTCTCGAAGGCACCTCCTCCGCCGGCATGACCGATGAGCTCGTCACCATCTTTTACGCCACCGGCCTCACCAAGATGACTGAAGGTGGCGGCGTCCATGGTGAGGACATCCGCATCCACTACGTCCACCGCACCGATGTCGTGAAGTGGTGCCGCGACCGCGAAGCCGAAGGCAAGCGCGTCGACTTCAAGATCTTCGCCGCCCTCTACCTGGCACGGTCCGTCAGTCAGGGTGGGGAAGCCCGGTTGTGGTATTGAGGTTGGGGGAACACCCCGGTTTTTGAAAAGGGCGGCCTACGGAAAACACGGAAAACACGGAAGGTGCAATTCCGAGGGTGGATAAGGGGTCAAATCCCTCTCACCGCCTCAACCTGGTTTCACAGTTCCGACGTTTTTGTTGCCTGCGGCATCTATCTCGGTCTTCAGTGATTCCGCGTTTTCCGTGTGTTCCCAAGGCCGCCTCTTCTTCGTTCGATGCTAGGCACCATTCCGTTCCGAACACGCCTAACGGATCTCCCAATGCGGTGGAAACTCCGCCCGGGGAAACGCCTTCCTCGCCTCGTCGCGCATCGCGAGCCAATCGGAGGGCTGATAGCGGCGCGAGAGATGATGCAGCACGAGATGGCCCACCCCCGCGTCGGCGGCGAGGCGGCCGACCAGATCCGCCGTCATGTGGGCGTTCTTCACCGCGAGCGCCGTATCGGCGGCGCGATATTGGCATTCACAAACCAGCGTCGTCGTGCCTGCGAGCCACTCCACGAGACCGGCCCAGGCCTCCGTCTTCGGTTCGATGCGGAAGTCCGTCAGGTAAGCGAGCGAGGCACCGGGCGAAGTGACGAGCAGCTCCCGGCGCAATTCCCCCACACGGATCGATTGACCGGCGATCTCGACGAGCGCTTCGTCTTTCTCCGCCTCATCGGAGATCGTGCGCAGCCAGGGTCCGGGCAGGTAATTGTGATGGCGCATCGCCGCCGGATCGATGTTCCGCTTCGGCGACTCCACGATCCGGTAGGCGACCGAATCGATCGATCCGTGCGGGAGCAGTCTCGCCTCGAGCTGCCACGATCCTCCCTGGTGGATCACCGCGGAATCACGCGGGCGATCCGGTTGCCGATGCGCCGGGGCGAAAGCTTCGCGGGTGAGAAAGCGCGCCGTCCCGATGGAGGCGGTGCCGATCTCCCGCACGATCCATTCACCCGGCTGGTCCGCGTGGAGATTCCACACGAAACCCTGGAAGCGATGCGCCATCAGGTCGATCGTCCCGCTCGGACCCCACACCGTCACCGGAGCGTCGGGACGGTTGTAATTCAGCCGGAAAAAGCCGTCGAATCCCGCCACGTGGTCCATGTGAAAATGCGAGAATCCGAGATGAGCGACCGCCTGGACTTCGGCCGGACGCATCGCCTCGATCACCCCCTCGCCGCAATCAAAGAGAAAACTCTCGCGCGACTGCCCCGAGTCCACCGTCACCTGCAGCGCGTTGTCCGCGCCCGCCCGCCCGAGGATGTGCCATTCGATCGACATGTGGGAATCGTAGCGCCTGGGGTGCCTTTCGGCACGGTGAAAAGTGG
>JALRFZ010000412.1 GCA_023253615.1 Verrucomicrobiales bacterium
TGACCGTGTCGAGCAGGTAGCGCATCAGTCTTCGTCTGTCTCGAAGCTGAACTCCCGGTGCGTCGTCTCGTTGCGATCTGGCAGGGGGAAATCCTTCTCGTAAAACCAATCTGGCATGCCCGGAACCCGAAGCGCTTCCGCCAAGGTCATTTGATGCCCCGACGAACGCGCCCTGAGCCGCTCCTCCAACAACTCGCAAACCAAGGCAGAGAGGGAAGTGTTTTCGTCGAGGGCGAGATGCCGCGCCTCGCGGACCATTTCATCGGGCAGTTTGAGGGTGACGTTCATCGTCGTATTTCTTTTCGTGCCGCACGATTGCACGAAAGCACGAAGGAATCAAGCCACCAACTCCCGGTTCAGATCATCGATAATGGCCTCCATCTCTTCCCCGAACAGCTGGAACATCCGTCCCAACCCGCCCTGGGCATCAAAGGGTGCGTAGTCGAGGTCGTCGCGTTCGAGGTGGTGGGAGGTCATGATGTGGTCGCGGATCAGTTCCAGCCAGGCAATCTGATCGGGCTGGAAGGGTTGTCCCGCGTTCTTTTTCAGAATCCAATCGCGGTAGTTCCGCCGCACCGTGTCGCTGAAAGGGGTCAGCGTCGCATCAACGCCGCAGGCCCGCCGGATCAAGGCGACGAGGGCGGTTAGCTCGCTCAGGGGCGTGGCGTTCGACGCGAGGCCATCGAGCCGCGCGTAGGCCTGCCAGACGTGGAGCGGAGCGAGGTGCGGCGCGTTCGACTTGAGCCGCTCGAGCACTTCGCGGATCTGCGCGAAGGTCACCTCCTGCCGTCGCTGCGGCTGGTCGTAGTAGATCGTCAGGGCGATGAGCTCGTCCTTGTGATCGCGCAGCCAGGTCTCGAAGTCGCTCTGCTGCCGCGGGGCGTCGGCGGCGCTCGTGTCCCATCCGGCCCCGAGGAGCACGTCGATGGTGTGGTGGTCGATGGTCTGCAGGTTTTTCTTGCAGGTCTCGACGATGTCGGTGACGAGCGCCCCGGTCAGCGGCTGGATCGCCGCGGCAACGAGCTCGCGCTGCGCCTTTTCGCGCTGCGCGTCACCGGGGTCGCTGCCGGGCGGCAGGCCCGCGATCTCGAGGGCGCGCACCTCGATCTTTTCCCCGTCGATCGCGGCGAAGAGGTTTTTGGCGAGCTGGCCGAGGGAGAGGCCGCCGGTCTTTTTGGCAAAGGCCTGCTGCTGCTCGGGCGAAAAATTCCGGTCGATCCGGGCGAGGCGTCCAGCGAGGGAGGAGACGGTGTCGGCGTCGCTCGCGCCCATCACCACCTCCATCGCGAGATCCTTGAAGGTGACATTCGGCCGGGTGATGGGCGGGCGGCTCGCGGTCTTCAGCGACTTTGTCACGCCGATGGCATCGACGAGGACGTAGCGGGTCTTGGCCGTCTTCGCGGCGGACGAGACCTTTTTCAGCGAATCGTGATCGAGGGTGCGGGTGCCGCGCCCTTTCATCTGCTCGAAGTAGCTCTTCGATTTCACATCGCGCATGAAGAGAAGGCACTCGAGCGCCTTCACATCGGTGCCGGTGGCGATCATATCGACGGTCACGGCGATGCGCGGGTAATAATCGTTGCGGAAGTCGGCGAGGATGGACTTCGGATCCTCGCCCTCCT
>JALRFZ010000435.1 GCA_023253615.1 Verrucomicrobiales bacterium
TGGCGAGGAGTTGGTCGATGGTTTCAGTGATCGGTGATCGGTGATCGGATTTCGGTTTCTGATTCTGACCGTTTACTGAAAACCGTTTACCGATCACCGACGAGGGCGGCAGCCCGGTGAGGTCGAAACTCAAGCGTCGCAGCAGGACGGCGGGATCCGCATCGGGGGCGGGCTCCAGGCCGTTCTCCTCGAGTTTGGCGAGGACGAAACGGTCGATGTCGTTGTAGGCCCAGCCGGAGCGTTTCGGCTGCGGCACTCGGGGAGCAACCACGGGGCGAAAGCTCCAATGCTGTTTGCGGCTCTCAAAATCATCTCCCGTGCGCCCCCCCTTTCCGTTCGCGCTTTCGCGCGGATCGACCGCCCCGTCGGCGATCCACCGTTCGAAGTCCTTCAGAATCGCATCGGAAAGGCGTTCCTTCCGCGGCGGCATTTCGAGATCGGGATCGCTGTGACCCATCGCGGCGAGAAGGAGGCTTTCCTCCGGCTTGCCGGGCACGAGAGCCGGCCCCGAATCGCCACCGCGCAGGACCGCCTCGCGATCATCGAGACGCAGACCACCTTTGGCTTTGTCCGATTCGATCGAGTGGCATTCGTAACAATGCTCGATCAACACCGGGCGGATTTTGGACTCGAAATGGGCGAGCGCCTGGACGTCCTCCGCAAAACCAAGGCCGCAGCCCATCGCCCAGAAAACCATCACCCTTACCATCAGAAAACGTTTCATGGCTTCGTCTTTCTCGATTCCATCCATCCCTGGGTGATCTTCTCCGGCCATCCCTTGGCGAGGTCGCGGGATTCGCCGTCCTTCCAAAGCATCCACCGGACGCGGCCCGTCTCCTCATCGCCGGTGGCGTAGGTGAATTCCTCCGCATTCCTCCACGAAGGGAGCACCCGCGACTTCCATCCCGGATGCGGCCCGGAAACCAGCTCGCTTTTTCCGCTCTCGAGATCGATCACGGCCACCGCGTCCGTCCCGCTCTCGACCACCGCGACGCGGCTGCCATCCGGCGAAGGAACAAAATATCCGAGATCCATCGGCAAGGCCCCTTCCTCGGTCGGCACGGCGACAGGCGTGCCGCCATCGGCGGGCAATCGATAAAGGCGCGGATTCTCCCCGAGATCATCCGCCGCCGCCGGCAAGGGCGCGGGATGGCTCGCAAAGAGGACCGCCCCGTCCGGCAGCACGGCGAGACGCGGCGCGAATGCGACGATCGCATAGGCGAGCTCGCCATCTCCCTCGGCCGCGGGCAGGGCCTCTCCGACCTTGCCGCTTTCATCCAGCATGCGACGACGCTCGATCTCGACGAGTCCTCCATTGCCTTCGGTAATCGACGACAGATAAACGAGCGAGCCACCGTCCGGCGTCCAGTCGTAGGCACGGCTCGTCTTACTGGCAACCAAGAGCGGCGCCCCACCCTCGAACGACAAGACCTGGAGATCGTACTGGTTTTCCTCCTCAGATTCAAACGCCGCGGCCACGACGTCATGCTTCGGCGAGACGCGCAGCGACGGCACGCCACGCAGCCCTCGCCAGATCACCTCCGAGGGCTTGCCTTGATCCGGACGCAGCAACGCGATCTCGTGCAGGAGAAATCCCAGCGATTCGCGATCGCCGTCGATCGAGGCGAGCACACCCGGCGCATCGGACAGCGCCGCGCGCACCGCACCGGAGTCGCGGGCCATGGCGAGGCGCAGTGCGTTGCTCATCGCGAGCGATTCGCCGGGGGCCATCTTGCCGAGGAGCTGGTCCGCCCGGTCCGAGTCTCCGTGAATCGCCACGGCCGCCCTCAGCAGGTCCGGCACCCGCGCCGCGAGCGCTTCGACCCGGGCCGATTCCGCAGGCGCGAGCAGCGGCGCGAGATCCTCCCACTTCGGCGCCAGCCGCACCCGGTGCACGACGAGTCCCGAGCTGTCAGGGAGCCAGTCGAAGGCATCGACGAGAAAACTTCCCGGCCCGTCGTCGTGATCGGCGAGCGCCCCGGAGAGGCCGCCCTCCCTGTCGGTGAAATAGAGTCGTTGTTCCGCAAGGAGCGCGGCACGAGTGCCATCGGGCGACCATGCGGCCCGCTCACGCGGCTCGCAGGCGGCGAGACAAACGCAGGCACCCGCGAGGAGAATCTGAAATGTCGTCTTCACGAGATTTTGTCAGGGTTTCGGCGAAGCCGGCAGGATCACGGCGAGACGTCCGTTGTCATCCACACGATATCGGGCCCAGGGGGATGGGGCGGGAGTGACTTCCGGCTTTGCCGCCGTCATTCCGGCCTTGATCGAACCGTCGCTCCCCTTTCCCGCCAGATATCCCAGGCCGACCGCCACCCCCAGGACGGCAATGGCGGCCGCAATTCGCAATCCTTCAGAGGAACGAACTTTGGTCGTCGGGAACGCGAGGATCTCCGCCGCCTCCAGATCGAGCGGACGCGATACGACCGCGACCTCCGTGAGCCCCACGGCGCCGCGAATCCGCCCGGCGAGATCCCGATGCTCCGGGGATTTTTCCAACCACGCCTCCAACAAGGCGTCGGTCTCCCCGGAGGTTTCGCCGAGGGCTTGGTCGATGAGAAGCGCTTCCAGTTGTTTTTCCGTCATGATTCAGAGTCGTGAATTCGTTCGCGCACCATCGCGATCGCGTGGTGCAACCGGGATCGCACCGTTCCCACGGGGATCCCCAGGGACTCGGCGATTTCGGCATAAGAAAGTTGTTGGGTGAAACGCAGCTCGAGGATCTCGCGCTGGAGGGAAGGGAGGGATTCGATCACCTCGCGCGCCGTCTCCACCCGATCGTCCATGGCCGGAGCGGCCATCTCCTCATTCGTCTCCGAGCGACAGACACGCTCGCGATCGCACCGTTTCCATGCCGCCAGGCTCACATGCCGGGCGATCCCGAAGAGGTAGGCGCGCAAGGACCCCGGCTTGCCACCCCGGTCCAATCCCTTCGCCATTTCCAAAAACGTCTCCTGCACGAGATCCTGCGGTGCCTCGCTTCCGTCGCGATGGCGGCGCGCGAAGTAGCGCGTCAAATCGTCCGCCGCGTCTCGGAAGAGGCGCTCGAGATCAGTGGGCTCTGCGATGGCGTGCAAGGGGTCTGGGGGTTCTGCGTCGCTCCGCCGGCGGCGAAGAAACGGCTTTCATATACGAACGTGGGCCGGAGCCGCCAAAAAGTTCACTCACCCCATCATTTTCTTTTCGCCCCCCTCATTCAAGCTTTTCCGGCCAGCGAAACTTGGCATTTCTTAAAGAATCTGCTTCATTCCGACCATGCCGTCCCTGCGTCTCGCCGCCTCGTTCCTGCTGCTCGCCCTCCTCGCGCCCACCTGGGCCGGGGCCCAGCGCAACAAGGGCAAAGGCAAGGAAGAGCCACCGCCACCCTCTCCCGAGGAAATCGCCCGTCTCGAGGCGCTGAAAAAGCTGCCCAACCTCGTCTTCATCATCGCCGACGATCTCGCGTGGGACGATCTCTCGCCCTTTGGCCATGAGTCGATCATGACCCCGAATGTCCAGCGTCTCGCCGATGGCGGCATGCGCTTCGAATTGGCCTTTCTCACGACTTCCTCCTGCAGCCCCACCCGGGCCAGCCTCATCACCGGTCGATACCCCCACCAGACCGACGCGGAGCAGCTCCACTGGCCTCTCCCCACAAACCAGGTCACCTTCGTCGAGAATCTGGGGCCAATGGGTGCCCGAGGTCATCAAATGCTCGGGCCAGATCGGTG
>JALRFZ010000572.1 GCA_023253615.1 Verrucomicrobiales bacterium
CCCCAGGGTGTCGAAGCCGCGACGCCCCGCGCGTCCGGCGATCTGGTGGAAGTCACGGGCCGCGAGGATTTTCGTCTTGTCGCCGCTGTATTTGAAAAGCTGGGTGAAATGCACCGTGCGGATCGGCACGTTCACCCCGACGCCGAGCGTGTCGGTGCCGCAGATCACCTTCAGCAGTCCGCGCTGGGCGAGTTTCTCGACGAGGACCCGGTATTTCGGCAACAGCCCCGCGTGATGGATGCCGATGCCGTGGCGGATCAGTTTCTGGATCTCCTTGCCGTAGGGACTGCGGAAATCCGCGCCGATCAGGGCGGTCGCGATCGCCTCCTTCTCCTCCTTCGTGCAGTAATTCCGGCTCATCAGATTCTGCGCCGACTCGGCGCAGGAGAGCTGGGTGAAGTGGACGAGGTAGATCGGCGCGCGCCCCTGCTTCACGAGTTCCTCGACCATTTCCTCGAGCGGGAGCTTGTCGTTGTAATCGAACTCGAGCGGCACGGGACGCTGCGCCGATTTCACGAGCACGGTTTCCGCTCCGGTGAGACGCGTCAGTTCTTTCTCGAAAAAGGACGTGTCGCCGAGCGTGGCGGACATGAGAAGGAATCGCGCTCTTGGCAGAGTCAGCAAGGGGATCTGCCAGGCCACGCCGCGTTCGGAGTCCGAGTAGTAGTGAAACTCGTCCATGATCACGTCGTCGATCGCGGCCGCCGCACCCTCGCGGAGGGCGTGGTTCGCGAGGATCTCGGCGGTGCAGCAGATCACCGGAGCCCCGGGATTCACCGTCGCGTCGCCGGTGATCATCCCGACCTTTTCAGGACCGAAGATTCCACACAGGGCGAGGAATTTCTCATTCGCGAGCGCTTTCACCGGTACGGTGTAGAAGCTCCGGCGACCCTGACAAACCGCCCGGAACTGCACCGCGAGGGCGACGAGGGTTTTCCCCGAACCCGTCGGGGTGTTGAGGATGACGTTGCGGTCGCCGTAGAGTTCGAGGATCGCCGTTTCCTGATGTTCGTAGGGTTCGATGCCCGATTCGATCAGGTAGGTGAGAAAGGCATCGAGGACCACATCGTTCGTGGCGGGTCCTTCGAGGCGGCTGGGGTCGAGTGCGGGCATGGGGCGGATAAGGAGAGCACGGGATGGAGGCTTGCCCAAGGGGAAATGCGCCCTCCACCATCGAGACGATCGCGAACGAAGATGGAGAGCGCAAGATGCCCCGATTCCGCTTGACGCAATTCCCCGGCTTGATCGACAGTTTCCCGCAAAACATCCGACTCGATGGGAGTGCCTTCGCAGACCTCACCATCACACTGTTTTCCTACGGAACCGATCCATGAAAGGCTGCATCACCGGAGCTCTTGTCATCGTCGTGACCTTCCTCGCGGTGGCCGTGTTGATTCTTTGGATGCGTGATCCTGGAATGCGGAACGTCTTTTTGGTCTTCACTCCCACGGTCGGGCCGGCGGCGGAATCCCCCTCGTCAGAGGGCGAAGTCCGGGATACGGTGCCGAAGCAGAGCCTGACGATCGATCGAAGCGAAGAGAATGGCGGGCAAATGTCGACCGCGACCACCTCCCCGCCAAAGCCCGACGGTTTCAACCAATACTGGGACGCGGACAAGGCCTTTGCCGTGGACGAACTCTTCGCCGTCACCTCGAAGAACACGATCCGGAGGGAGTTTTACACGGACCATTTCGACAAGAACCCCTTCGGCAATCCGACGACCAAGTTTCACGAACCCGTCTACATCGTACGCGCCATGGGCCGCGAAACCCGCGAGAATTATCTCTTCGTCGTGACCCGGGAATTCTACGACGCCGCGAAGATCTACCAGAAGTTCACGAAGACGGAGCTCTCGAATTTTGAATACTTTCTCTCGGAAGACAAACTGCAGGAGAAGATCTTCCATCGTCGCTTTCGCGACCGGATGATCGACTGAGCAACCGCGCCGTCCGGTGCCTCGGGATTACCTCCGGATCTTTCGCCACAAGCCATGAATGCGGCCTTTTCCGGGCACCGCCCAATTGCTTATTCTCGGCACGACGGCCGTCCCATGAAAGCCCCGCTCTCCATCCTCCTTCTCGCAGCCTGCCTCCCGGGCGTCCCCCTCGCCGCGGCTGATCTGACCCTGCTCGCCGACAAGCGCAGCGACTACGAGATCATCCTGCCCGATCCCCTCCCCGAAGGCACGCTCGGCGAAT
>JALRFZ010000621.1 GCA_023253615.1 Verrucomicrobiales bacterium
TGGGGACGAGCAGCAGATAGACGGGCAGGCGAGCCGAACAACTCATCCAGGGCGCGACGAAAATGGTGACGAGGCGCTCCTTCGCCGAGTCGATCGTGCGGGTCGCCATGACGCCGGGGATGGCGCAGGCGTAGGAGCTGAGGAGGGGGAGGAAGGCCTTGCCACTGAGCCCGGCGCGTCCCATGACCCCGTCCATGAGGAAGGCGGCCCGGGCCATGTAGCCGGAGCTTTCTAACAAACCGATAAAAAAGAAAAGGAGGAGGATCTGCGGGAGGAAGATCACGACCGCACCGACTCCGCCAATGATCCCCTGGGTGATGAGGTCGCGCAGGTCGCCCTCGGACATGCGGCTCTCGACCGTGCCGATGAGGGATTCCTGAATCGACTCGATCCAGCCCATGGGAATGCCGGCGAAGGAGAAGATCGACCAGAAAAGGGCGAACATGATCGCGATGAAGCAGACCCAGCCGAGGACGGGATGGAGGAGGACGGCGTCGAGCCGGTCGGAGAGGTTCGTGCTGTGGAGGGTGGCCCGCCGTGCGGCGAGGTCGGCGGTTTTCAGGCCGAAGGCGCGTCGCGCTTCTCCGTTGCCCTGTTCCCAGCGGATCTCGGGAGCGGAGGGGAAGGGATGCCGCATCGCCTGCTTCAGCTCGGTGAGCCCCTTGCCGCGGTTCGCCTGGATGGGGACGACGGGCACGCCGAGTTCCTCGGAAAGCTTCACCGGATCGAGGCGCAGACCGGCTTTCTCGGCCACATCGACCATGTTCAGGGCGATGATCGTGGGCAGTCCGAGCTCCAGGATCTCGAGGGCCAGCTGGAGGTGGCGCTCGAGGTTCGAGGCGTCGAGGACACAGACGACGAGATCAGGCGCGGGATGGTGCTCGTGTTTCCCTGACAAAACCGCACTGGCGATCTGCTGGTCGGGCGATCCGCCTTCGAGACTGTAGGTGCCGGGCAGGTCGATGAGCTCGAGCCGCCGGCCGTGCGGAGTGAAGAACTCGCCTTTTTTCACGTCGACGGTGACGCCTCCGTAGTTTCCGACTTTCGCCGAGGCGCCGCAGAGGGCGTTGAAAAGAGTGGTTTTCCCTGCGTTCGGATTGCCGGCCAGGGCGACCGTTTCGGGCTTGGGCTCCATGAATTCGGTCCGCTCAGGCGGAGAGAACGGGGGTGACCTTGACGTGTTCGGCCAACTCGCGGCTGACGGCGAGGCGCGTTCCGCAGACCGAACAGATGAGATTGCGTCCCCCCGAGAGTTTCCGCACCTGCAGGGTTTCGCAGAATCCAAGGTTCCGTAGCTGGTCGCAGGCGGGCCCTTCCAAAAAGCGGATCTGGAAATCACAGCCCACCGCAGCTTGCGAGAGGCTCTGCAGGCTGTCGAGTTCGAGATCCTGAACGGACTGGCTCATCGTCTCTAGGATGCTGGAAATGAGACACAGTTGCAACAAATAAAAGTAATCCCGGACGTGCGAATTCCCGTGCCGGATACGCCGGGGGGCGGTTTCAAAGGATCGCGGTCACTTCGATTTCGATGAGGGAACCGAGTGGCAGCCCGGCGACCTGTACGGTGGACCGTGCCGGTTTGTGAGCACCCATGGCCTCCGCGTAGACTCCGTTGACCACGGGAAAGTCCGCCATGTCGGTGAGAAAAATGGTCGTCTTTGCGATGTTGGCAAAGCCCGCCCCCTGCGACATGAGCACGGCCGCGACGTTCGCGAGGACCTGGCGGGTCTGGGCTTCGATACCGCCTTCGACAAGTTTCATGGTCGCGGGATCGAGCGGGATCTGGCCGGAGCAGAACAGGAGGTTTCCCGCACGGGTGGCATGGGAATAGGGACCGATCGCCTTGGGGGCGCCGGGGGCATCGATGAGCTCGGGAGTCGTGTTCATGTCGGAGGATTATGGGATAAGAACCGCCCGGCGAAAACCGCAAATTGTCCCCCGCGTAGCCTTTGCTCCCCCTCTAAAATCAAACAGGGCGGCATCTTGCGAATAACCTGGCACCAGTCGGCTCCTACGGGAATAACCTGGCACCAATTGCCATGGCGGGACGCTTGCGGGATTCCGGGGTCAGGCCATGAGGCTTTGGCGACAGAGCATCGCGTAAGTGCCGTCCAGGGCCTGGAGCTGTTCGTGATCGCCTTCCTCGACGACCTTGCCGTGATCGAGGACATAAATCCGGTCGGCGTTCCGCACGGTGGAGAGACGATGGGCGATGACGAAGCTGGTGCGATTCGACATGAGCCGTTCGAGCGCGCCTTGGATCAGTTTTTCGGTTTCGGTATCGACGCTGGCGGTGGCCTCGTCAAGAAGGAGGATGGGGGGATTCTTGAGGATGACACGGGCGATGGCGATGCGCTGCTTTTCGCCGACGGACAGCTTCACCCCGCGCTCGCCGACGTTGGTCTCGAGTTTCCCGGGCAGGGCCTCGACGAAGGCGGCGGCGTTCGCGGCGCGCAGGGCCTCCCACATTTCCGCATCGGTCGCATCACCCTTGGCGAGGAGGAGATTCTCGCGGACCGATCCGTTGAAGAGGAAACTCTCCTGCGTCACGTAGCCCATGGCGTCGCGGAGGGCGCTTTTCCGCACCGTAGCGATGGGCATGCCGTCGATCGAGATCGATCCGGCGTCGGCCTCGTAGAAGCGGGTCAGCAGATTGATCACGGTCGATTTGCCCGCGCCGGTGTGACCGACGAGGGCGATCATCTGGCCGGGCCCCGCCTCCATCGAGACGCCTTTGAGGGTGGCGATGTTGTCACCGTAGGAAAAGGCCACGTCGCTCAGCACCACGTGACCCCGCACCGGGTGCGGCAGGTCGCCGCCTACGTCGAGGCCCGGCTCTTCCTCCGCATCGATCACTTCGAAGACCCGCTCTCCCGCGGCGCGGCCGGCCTGGATGATCTGGTTCAGACCGTTGAGCCGCGAGATCGGCTCGTAGAAGAGATTGAGGGCGACGAGAAAGGCGACAAACACCCCTGTCTGGGCTTCGAGCGAGGCTTGATCCGGCGCTTTCATCACCGACCAGGCCCCGAAGGCGATGACGAGGGCGTAGCCGAAATTCCGGCAAAACTCCATCGAGGGATTGTAGACCGCCCAGAGCCGCATGACACGCAGGGTCGCCACGCGGACGCGGTCGCTGGCGGTGTTGAAACGGACCTGCTCCGCCTCTTCGCGGGTGAAGGCCTTGATCTGCTGGATGCCGTCGATGTTGTCGTGCAGCAGTGAATTCATCTCGCTCGTCTCGGCGCGGAGGACGCGGTGGCGTTTCGGCGAGGTCTTCGTGTAGGCGAGGGCTCCCGCGATGAGAAAGGGCATCGGGATCATCGTGATGAGGGCCATTTCCGAATCGAGGTAAAACAGATACCCGCCCACGACGAGCACCTGCAGGAGGGCGACGAGGCCCTGCTCGATGCCGTCGATGAGGACCCGCTCCATCGAGGTGACATCCTCCGTCACACGTGTCATCACATCTCCGGTGCGCCGGTTGTCGAACCACCGCATCGGGAGCCGCTGGACCTTGCGATACAAATCCGAGCGGATGTCAAAGATCACCTTCTGTTCGAACGTATTGTTCAGGATGATGCGGAGCGAATTGAAGAGGTTGGTCGCAAAAAACGTCCCCACCGCGAGGAGGGCGAGCGGGATGAGCCTGTCGAAATCGCGTTGCGGGATCACTTCCCCCGTGATCGTCTGCGCGACTCCGGGAAACACGATCACCAGCAAGGTCATGAGGACCGCGCAGGAAATCTGCGCCGCGGCGAGAAGGGGGTAGCGTTTCAGATAAGAAAAGACCCGGAAAACGGTTTTCATGAAGGAAAAACAAGCATCCGGCCGCGCCGGACGACCGACCTGACCGCAAACGATTTGAAAGAGTGAATATTTCGGAAATACTGATTTAACCGGAAAAGTCCGGTGCCACCCCGGTTTTACGTCCCCACCATGCCCCGCAAACGCTGGCGCTCCATCTTTTTCTGGATTCTGGTTTTTCCAGTGCTCCTCGTCGTCTCCGGGGTGTTGTGGTGCAATGTCTGGATCGTCGTCTCGACGAAGAGCCGGGTCCACGACCAGGTCGCCTCGATCGAGCCACGTGACGTTGGCGTCGTCCTGGGGACGTCGAAGAAGTCGGGACCTGACACCCCGAACCGGCATTTTGAGAACCGCATGGCCGCCGCCGCCGCCCTCTACCACGAAGGCCGGGTGGCCCGGCTGCTCGTGAGCGGCTACCGCGATTCCGAGTACTACGACGAGACCCGCGACATGATCGCCAAGCTCAGGCAGCTCGGCGTGCCCGCGGAGGTGATCCTCGCCGACGACAGGGGAGCCCGCACCCTGGACTCGATCGTGCGGGTGGGGGAGGTGTTCGGATTCGACCGGGTCGTCATCATCTCGGACGATTTCCACGTGAACCGCGCCCTCTTCATCGCCGATCGCAGCGGCCTCGAGGCCATCGCCCTCCGCAGCGAGGCGGTCGACTACGGCGACTCGAGAAAGGTGCGGATGCGGGAGTATTTCGCGAGGGTGAAGGCCGTGCTCGACCTATATCTTTATTCTCCGCGCACCGAGTCCGGGGCACCCGACCCCGAGGCCCTGACCCGCACTTGATGGCGGGCGCGGCCCGGGACTTGCCACGGCAGCTCCCTTGTGGCATGAAAAGGGTCATGAAGGTGTTTCTCGGACTGCTGGTGGTGATCCTCACCGGGCTCGTGTTCTGGGTGAGGCATGTTTCCGTGAGACCCTCCGAGGCGCATCGCGGGATCATCGCCGGACTCAAGGAGGAACTGGCCGATTCCGAGTCGGAGCGCGACCGTCTCGTCGCCGAGCTCGCCGCCGCCAAGGCCGAGATCCAGCGGCTTGGAGCGGGCCGTGCCTCCACCCCTGCAGCGTTCCCGGATGCCGCCGCCCCCGCTTTTCCCTCAGGGCCGGCTGCTACTCCGGCAGCTCCCGCGGCACCTCCGGCCGGAGCCGCCACCCTCGACGAGCGCCTGCGGCAGCTCGCCGAGATCCATCACCGCAATCATTCCGGGCTCGTTCAAGAAAGAGCGACCCGGCAGGCCTCGCTCGAATCCCTCGAGAAAGACCGAAAACTCCTCGCCGATACTCCGTTCAATTTCTCCGAGCAGACGACCGTGACCGATACCGAGGGCAACGTCACCGGAGTCCGCGGCGTGCGTACCAGCAGCGCCGACCGCGACCGGGCCAAGGCGAGGCGCTCCGAGCAGCTCGCGGAGATGGATGTCGAAATCAAGGAACTCACCGCCCGGATCGCCGCGACCGAGGCGGAGATCCGCCGGCTCGACCTGCTCTACGAGAACGCCGTGGCCAAGGCCAGAAGCGATTTCGGCGCCCCCTGAGACTCAGGCGAGTTCGGCGAGCGTCTTTTCGAAGCTCTCCACGTCCGAGAAGCTGAGTGCTTTCGCGTTGCGGTCGATGCGGCGCATGAATCCGGCGAGGACGCGTCCGGGGCCGAGCTCGATGAAAAGAGTTTCGCCCTTTCCAAGAAAGTGCTGCACGCACTCGCTCCAGCGCACCGAACCGCTCACCTGGGCCTCGAGGGTGGCGCGGATTTCGCCGGCTTCGCTGACTTCGCGGGCCTCGACATTGCAGACCACGGGCACGGAGGGCGTGGCTAGCGGCGTTTCAGCCAGCACCCCGGCCAGTTTCACCTGGGCCGGCATCATGAGCCGGGAATGGTAGGCGCCCGCCACCTCGAGCTTCTGTGCGATGCGGATCCCGCGGTCCTGCGCCGTGGCGATCACTTGGTCGATCCCCGAGACCTTGCCTGAGACGACGATCTGACCGGGGCAGTTGAAATTGGCGACATCGACATCGCATTCGGCCGCGAGGGCACGGATGTCGGCCTCTTCGCCACCGATGAGGGCCGCCATCGATCCCTCCACCGAAGAGGTCGCCTCTTCCATGAAAGCGCCGCGTTTGGCGACGAGATCGAGACCGGTTTCGAACGAGAACGTGCCTGCCGCGGCATGGGCGGTGAATTCTCCGAGGGAAAGTCCGGCGCAGCCCGCGATCTCGAGATCGGGGACGTGGCTCTTGAGGATCTCCAGGCAGGCGAGGCCGTGGACATAGAGCGCCGGCTGGCAGATCGAGGTCCTTGTCAGCTCGGCGGCCGGACCCTCGAAC
>JALRFZ010000622.1 GCA_023253615.1 Verrucomicrobiales bacterium
CGCCATGTTTTCGGAAAGGGATGGACGTGGCATGGGCATCCTGCCCATGCTTTCGGCGTAGGGGACGGGAGGAGTGGAAACGAGGTCCTTTGCTGATCGAGTCCAGACGGGCGCGAGCCGGGAAAGCGGAAGGACCGTCCAAGGACCTCGGCTCCCGATCGGGGCGCATGGGCAGGATGCCCATGCCACTTGGTTCAAACCTGATGCAGAGAAGTCCAGCCACCCTCAGCCTTTCAAACTCAAAATCGCCACCTCCGGCGCACACAGAAACCGGGCCGGGATCGTCAGGGTGCCGATGCCGCGGGTGACGAAGAGATGGGCGGTGTCTTTTCGATAAAGTCCGTAGGGATACTTGCGGCCATACTCGGGCAGGAGCAGCGGCCCGACCACGGGAGCGCAGATCTGTCCGCCGTGGGTGTGGCCGGACATCTGTAGCGCGAGGCGGGGATCGGTATGGAAATCAAAGGTGTCGGGCTCGTGCCAGGCGAGGAGGATGGGCTTCCCGGGAGGGAGGTTGTGGAAGGTTTCCTTCAAGCGGGGAACCCCGCCCCAGTGACTGTCCATCCCCACGACGCAGAAGTCGGGGAACTCTTGTCCGAGGTTTGAAAGAACACGGACTCCGGCATTTGTGAGGACCTGCTCGAGCACGTGCGAGGCGTGCCAGCGATCATGATTGCCCCAGACACCGAAGGTGCCGAGGCGGGGGCGCAAGTTCTGCAACTCCTCGCAGAGCGGCTCGATCGCGGCGGGATCGTCGGAGATGTAATCACCCACGAGGAAGACGAGGTCGATGCCTTCGGCGTTGATGGTCTCGACAGCGCGACGGATGAGGCGGGGGTCGCCGAAGTCGTCGTGATGGAAGTCGCCCATCACCGCGATCTTCAGTCCGGCAAGGGCGGCGTGCTCAGGCGAGAGGGGTACCTCGAGTCGCGTGACGTCGAGCCACTGTTTCTCAATGCCACTGCCATAGCCGAAGCCGGCGGCAGGGATGCCATAAAAGGCGGAGCGTAAGAGCCATTTTCTGCGGGAGAGATTCATGGAGGAAGCATCGTCCCGCTCGGTGAAAGGGAGATGAAAGCCGGATGTGTATTTGATGAAAAGATCGCACCGATACCGGAAAGATCGAGTTCCCCGCACCGCAGGCGGCGGTTCCGGTGGCCGCCTCTCTCCAAGCCTGTCGGACGTTGAGCCGGCCCGCAGGGATTCATGGGGATGGATTGGGGCTCTCCGCCTTTGTTGTGCGGATTTCTGAAAACCGGGAAAGTGGATCGCTGGTCCCAGCTTCTTCAATTTTCCGATTTCTTACCTTTGCTCCGGTCGGGACGGTGGTAGGGCGAATCCCTCGGCACGGTCCGGTTCGGCGCGGCATCGACGGGAAGACGGGCGGCCAGGGCGGCTTTGACGGTGGCGTGGGCGGGATCTGCCGCGAGATTCCGAAACTCCCCGCGATCCTTTTCGAGATCGTAGAGCTCTTCAAAGCCGTCGGGATAACGGATGTAACGATAGCGGGGATCCCGGACGGCGTGCGACGGAGATTGATCACGGTTGAAAGTGTAGGAGGTCAGGGCGATGCCGTCACTGATCGCCAGCGGATCCTTTAGTTGGGCGACGAGCGATCTGCCGGTGCATTGCGGAGGAACGGGCAGTCCGGCGAGCTCGCAGAGGGTCGGGTAGAGGTCGGTCAGCGTGGCCGGCTCGGGGCTTCTCCCCCCGTCGAGGGACACGCCGGGAGCATGGATGAAAAGGGGAACCCGGGTGGTCTGCTCCCAAAGGGCGAATTTCTCCCAGTTCTCCTTTTCACCGATGTGGAAGCCGTGATCCGCCCAAAGCACCACGATGGTGTTGCCGGCGATGGGCGATGCGTCCAGCGCGTCGAGGAGCCGTCCCACTTCGTGATCGACGTAGCTGATCGAGGCGAGGTAGCCGCGCATGAGGTGCCGCCATTGGTCGTTCACGGTCACCCATTCGTGCCAGGATTCGCGCTCGTGCGAACGCGCGTCGGCGAGGTCGTCGGCGGGACTCTCCGGCAGTCGCACCTGGTCGGGTGGATAGAGATCGAACCAGCGCTGCGGCACTTCGAAGGGGATGTGCGGACGGAAAAGGCCCACGGCAAGAAACAGGGGCTGGACTCCGGCGGACTTCATCTCGGCGGCCGCCCAATCGACCACCGCCGCGTCTCCCTGGCCGGGGTCCAGTTCGAGCGGGGCGGCCCCGAAGAGGAAATGTGACAGGGGGCGTCTTCCGATGAAGCCCTCGTCCTGCGACCTGCCTCCGAAGTCGGGTCGCGGCCAGTCGCGGGAAATGGGGTCGAGAGGATCACCGCGGTAGGCATCCCACGCGGCAGGATCGTTCTGGGAATCGCCCGGGGTCCACTGCAGGGCATGGAAGATCTTTCCTCCACCGACGGACCGGTAGCCATGATCACGAAAGTGTTGGGATAGAACGACCGCATTTTCCAGAGCGGGTGATTCATGCCGCCAGCGTGGACCGTGGGAGCCGAAGAGATTCCGGTAGAGGCCGGAGGCGGTGGGATGCACCCCGGTCATCACCGCGACGCGCGAGGGATGACAAGCGGGCGCGGCGCAGTGGGCATTGGTGAAGGTCACGGATCGCCGCGCGAGCCGGTCGAAGTGCGGCGTTTGGATGCCGGGATGGTTGTCCAGCGGCGAGATGTAGTCGTTCAGGTCGTCGATCGCGATGAAGAGAACGTTCGGCCTGGTCTTTTCCCGGGCTGCAAGGGGCAGGCCGAGAGCGAGGAGGATGGAGGGCAGGATGATCCGCAGGTGGCGGTGTGCGTGACCGGATTGGCTCCAATCGAAGGGATTTGTCATCTTGTTAGAGTGTAGGTTCGAAAGAGCGGGTGAGATTGGTGTGGCGACCGGTCTGGCAGTCACTCAAACACGATTTCCCCGAAAAGATTCCGATCCCCGATGTCGGAGGCCTGGAGCGAACTCGACCAGAGGGCGCGGTCGACCTGGTTTCGCGGCAATTGGTGATACCGCGCGAGGTTGGCCCGCCACACATCGCCACTGGCCGGCGGCGCGGCTTCGAGGGTCGCAAAGGGAATGGCGATGAGAGCGAGCCAGAGGTGGCCTTCGGCGTCGAGCCGGGTCGTGGCGGTCCATTCACCGTTCCAGGTCGGATCGTCGCGACCGTGACGGGGATCCATGGCATCGGCGATGAGTCCGGCCACGGCATCGTAGCGGGTCTTGGCCTGCGGGGTGACGCCGAAACGGTGATACACCTCGCGACCGGGCCGGGCGGCGAGGGCGAGATCGATGGACTCCACCCCGGTGAGATCGCGGTCGCGTGGCAGCTCGGGATAGGTGGCGGGATGATCGGCCGCCAGCTCGCATTCGGCCCGCAGATAGAGGTGGGTGCCATCGTGGAGCAGACGGATGGCGGTGCGTCGGGGCAGGCCGCGGAGCGGAGTGAGATGGGTGAGTTCGTGGCTTTCCGCCTTTTCCCAGGCGGCTGCGTCGAGATCGACCGGACCGCCCGTGCGACCGACGTTGAGTCGCTTCCGTCCCGGTGCGGGGGCCTGGCGCATGGCTTTCGTGTCCCAGTTGAAACAGGTATTTGCGTAGGGTTCCTGATAGCCGTCGTGGGCGAGCCGCAGGTGCTTGGCGTCGTGGCCGGGAAAGGGGAAAAAGACCTGTCCCCAGCCGTCGCGATCGACGGCATGGCCGCGTTCGTTGAAAAGACCGTCGATGAAGGCGTTGCGGGCATCGATGGCGTCGAGGAGCCGGTCGCGCAGGGCGACATCGGGCACCATCTGATAGGCCTGGTGGAGATGCACCACGGTGGCGAAATGCCGGAGATAATCGAACTCGGTCCGGATGAGGGCGAGTCGGGTTTTCGCCTTGTCGCCGGTGGCTTGCCTCTCCGCGAGCTTCAGAGCCTCGTCGAGTGAGGCGATCACATTCGGCGGATAGAGAAAGGCGATGAGTTGGAAAGGATCCTGCACCGTTTTGCGCGGGCGTCCCTCGCCGGGCAACGGTTGATAGGTCCAGGCGTCGCAGCGCGTCCCGATGCGGTCTGAGTAGAGCGCGATGGTGTGATAGAGCTGATCGTAGAACGACCGCATGTAGAAGGCGGCGCTGGCATTGCCAAAGGCGGCCTCGCAATACTCGGGCAGCAGGGTGTGGGCCGCGTTCCGCTCCGGATCGTCGAACATCCTTCCCATCGTGTAGTAAACGGGGCCTTCCAAACCAAACAGTTGTCCAGGCCCATCCCGATAGAGTGACTGGATGCGATTTCCGGCGAGGCGTTTCACCTGGATCTCGACAAATCCGGGCGTGCGCATCGGCGTGTAGCGGGTGCCGAGGTTCGGACACCAGTTGTAGACGTAACCGGTGAAGCCGCGCGGCACCTCGATGTCACGCCACGGGGCGATGTCCTCCTCGTTCGTGCCGGTGAGCATGATGCAGGTGTTCGACGGGAATTTCTTGAACGACTTCGGAGGCTGGGCCGTGAGGATGTACGACATCATCGTCACATCGCGACCGGGGTGGGATTTCTCGAGCCGCTCCGCGACCTGACGGTGGAAGATCCAGATCTTTTCGCTCCAGTCCTTTCCTGTGCCGTAGAGCGCGTCGCATTCGGCGCACTGGCACTCGCGAAAGCCATCGGGCTGACCGAGATCGACGGCGCGATAACCGCGGTCCAGCCAACCGGCGAGGTCGCGATAGATCAACTCCTGCACATCGGGATTCGAGAGACAATACTGGGCCTTTCCGCCCTCGGGCTTTAGCCGGGAGCCGCTGATGAGGGCGAAATATTCCGGGTGGGTTTCCCAGTGTTCTTCGGGCGGCACCGCACGCTCCCAGGTGTGTCCGCCAAAGACCTCATCGACGCGCGGGAAGCGGTTATGGGCGAGATCGTAAAAGCTGCCGCCGGCGGGATGGGCGGTATTGAGCCGCAGCAGGGGTGTCTTCTCCAAATTCAGATCCGCCGGAACGGAGACGAAGGGCCGTGGCAGATACTCGATCGCCGGCGTGGCGAGCAGATCGATTTTAGCCGCCGCGGCGACCGGTTGATAGGATGGCAGTTCGGGAAACAAAAAGCGCACCCCGAGATATTCGCGGGCGAAATCGACCGCGGCTTTGGCGGTGCCCACCCGGTCCCAATTCGGCCGCCGGGCATTGGTCGTCTCGCCGCGGGCCGGATGATCGTGACCAGCGAGGATGAGATCGCGCCCCACGGCTCGCTGGATGTAGCTCCAGTCGCGGAGCGCCGTCGTCTCGATGCCCTGGGCACGGGCAAATGCGGTGTCGCCGAGATACAGGGCGGGCTTGGCGGGATCATCCGCGTTTTCAGCAACGACGGGCACCCCGGCACCGTTGGCCTGGAAAGCCGTCTGCAAGAGCCGCGCGGTCTGGCGCAAGGATTCGCCGAGCGTGCCTTCGGGGAGGGGATCGGGCAGGATGATCTCGTAGTCGCTGCGCTTGTCGGCGAGCAGGGTCAGATCAGCGGCGGCGAGGGGGATGCCCTGAAGGCAGGCTGCGAGAAGGACGATGGGGAGCGGGGCTTTCATGGGACGGCCGATGTGCTGAGAATAAGCAAGCGGTCGGGACCCGGAAAAGGCCGCATTCATGTCTTGTGGCGAAAGATCCGGAGGCAATCCCGAGGCACCGGACGGTGCGGTTGCTCAGTCTATCATCCGGTCGCGAAAGCGACGATGGAAGATCTGCGTAAACAACAGGAAACGGAGGCTCAGGATCCTCAGGATGTTTTGAGAGAAAATACCTTAGCTATGG
>JALRFZ010000651.1 GCA_023253615.1 Verrucomicrobiales bacterium
CCTGAGCCTCGGCCTCCTTTTCCTTAGCGCGTGCTCCGAGCCCGCGCCTCCTCCGGCCGCACCCGAGGCACCGCCGGCCACCGAGGCTCCCGCGCCCGCTCCAGCGGAACCGGCACCGGCTCCCGAAGCCAAGCCCGAGCCGGCACCCGCTCCTGCCGCCGCGGCACCGGCCGCGCCCGCGACCGTGAAAGTCTCGCTCTTCTCCTGGCCCGGCTATGGCTTCTGGTTCATCGCCAAGGAGAAGAACCTCGTTCCGGAAATCGCCCTCGATATCCAGATCATCGAAGATCCCTACGAGAGCTTCGGTCAGATGGCGGCGGGCCAGCTCGACGTGACCTCCTCCACCGTCGAGTATGGCCCGATCGCCGCCGAGGAAGGCGTGCCGGTGAAACTCGTCGCCTACACCAATCCCTCCTACGGCACCGACAAGATCATCCTCGCTCCCGGCATCAACGGCGCGAGCGATCTCGTCGGCAAGGAAGTGGCCGTGCTCGAAGGCGGACTCACCCAGATCTACATGGGCATCTGGCTCGAGAAGAACGGCGTTGCCTTCGACCAGGTGAAATACACCAATCTCATCATGGACGACGCCGTCGCGGCGATGGTCAGCGGCAAGGTCGCGGCCGGAGAGTTCTGGGAACCCTTCGGCAGCAACGTCCTCAAGGCCCTGCCCGAAGCCAAGGTCGTCGCCACCTCGAAGGATGATTATTTCAAGGAAACCGTCCTCCTCGGAGACGGGATGTACATGAGCGGATCCTTCCTCGGGAAAAAGGAAACCGCGATGCTGACGATGAAGGCCTACTTCGAAGCCGTGAAGTTCTGGAAGGAAAATCCCGCCGAGGCCAACCAGATCATCGCCGATGGACTCAAGTTCTCCGTCGCGGATGTCGAACTCGTCATCGGCAAGGATGGCAGCGCCACCGACGGCGGGATCTATCCCTTCAACTGGACCGAGGCCGCCCAGTTCATGGGCCTCGCCGAGGGCACGCCGCCCTTCGGCAAGAACGGGCAGATCGCCGACCACTGGAAGCTGACGAACGACTGGTGGATCAAGTTCGGCACCGTCAAGACCTCGCATCCGATGGAGGCCGGGGTCGCGGTCGAGCCGATGAAGATGCTGAAAGAGAGCGGCTATTGAGCACGAGCCCTCCAGCCACCGTCTTCCGCGATGAGAATTCCGTCTTCCCTGGTGACTTTGTCAGGATCCCGGGTGGCCGCTTTCTCATGGGCGGGCGCGAGGACGACAAGTTCGCCAGCGCGATCGAGCTGCCCCGGCGCGAGGTGGCGGTGGCGGACTTCCTCCTCGGACGTTTCCCCGTCACCGAAGCGCAGTGGGCCGCCTTTCGCGGAACCACTTCCGATTCCCACCTGCCCGTCGTCGGCATCACCTGGCACGAGGCTGGCGCCTACACCGCGTGGCTTGCCATGAAAACCGGACTGCCCTGCCGCCTGCCGACGGAAGCCGAATGGGAGTATGCCTGCCGCGGCGGATCCGGGACGATCTTTCCCGGCGGCAACGATCTCTCCCCGGCGGAAGCGAACTTTCTCTACGACGAATCGGGCCTGCCCGTCGGGGCGGGTCGGCGTCTCCCGGTCGGGTCATTCGCCCCGAATGCCTTCGGCCTCCACGACATGACCGGCAACGTCTGCGAATGGACCGCCGATCCCTGGCGGAGCCTCTCCGGAACCGATCCTGACAAACGCACCATCCGCGGCGGTGCCTGGGATCATCTTCCCCGTCTCCTCCGCTGCTCTTGGCGCGACTGGGCTCCCGTAGAGGCCCGTTTCGACAACCTCGGCTTCCGCGTCGCCGTCGATCTCCCGGTTTGAAATCCCTCTGTGTCCCTCTGTGCCCTCCGTGGTGAAACTCCCATGAAGCTCCAACTCTTCAAAACCCTCTGGGGCCATTACGGCTCCCTCGCCGAAGCCGCCGCGCTCTGCCACGAAGCGGGCTTCCACGGCATCGAAGGCCCTGTCCCGTCGGAGCCGGTCGAGCGCGAGGCCTTCATCGCCACCCTCGCGGCGGCGTCTCTCGATCTCATCGCCGAAGTCTGCACCGCCACGCCGCCCGGCTTCTACGTGCCCACCCCGGGAGCGACGCCCGACGATCACCTGCAGTCGCTCCGCGAAGGGATCGAACGCAGCCTGCCCGCCACGCCCCGTTTCATCAACACCATGGCCGGATCCGACGCGTGGACCTTCCGCGAAAAGGTCGATTTCCATGCCGCCATCGTCGCGCTCGAAGCCGAATACGGCATCGCCATCAGCGTCGAGACCCATCGGGGCCGTCCTCTCAACAGCGCCTGGGTCGCCCGCGACATTCTCCTCGAAGTACCGGATCTGAAACTGACCTGCGATTTCAGCCACTTCGTCGTCGTCGCGGAACGGCTCGTGATGGACGAGCACCCCGACATTCTCACCCTCTGCGCCGACCACGCCTACCACCTCCAGACCCGCGTCGGCTACAATCAAGGGCCTCAGGTGCCCGACCCGCGCGCCCCCGAGCACGCCGGCGACCTCGCCGCCCACGAACGCTGGTGGGACGAGGTCTGGCAAAGCCAGCTCCGTCGTGGCTTCACCGTCTCCACCCTCACGCCCGAGTTCGGGCCCGATGGCTACCTCCACTGCGAGCCCTTCAGCCGAAAGCCCGTCGCCGATCTCTGGGACGTGAACCGCTGGATCGCGCTGCGCCAGCGCGACCGCTTTCAAGAACTCCACCCTGACAAGACCACATGACCACCGCCGCCCCTCCCTCGCCCGTCTATCATTTTCCCAAAGCCAGCCCCGTTCCCGACGGGATCGAGTCGCTCTTTTCGCAACTCCTCGAGGCCGCCGCCCTGCCGCGTGAGAAAGCACAGTCGTCTCCCGCGGGGATCTACACCTCTCCCGAGTTCCTCGACTTCGAGACGCAGGCGATCTTCCGCAAGGAGTGGATTTCCCTCGCCCACGTCTCGCAGGTGCCGAATCCCGGCGACTACCTCCGCGTCGACCTTTGCGGCGAACCCATGCTCGTCACCCGCGGCAAGGACGACGTCGTGCGCGTCCTCTCGCGCGTCTGCCGCCACCGCGGCATGGACCTCATGCCCGAGGGCGGCAGCCTGCCCGATCAGGGGAACCAGCGCGTCATCCTCTGTCCCTATCACCTCTGGAGCTACGATCTCAATGGGCGTATGTTAGGGGCTCCCGAGATGCAGCAGGCCGACGGCTTCGACCGCAGCGCGGTCTGTCTGCACGAGTTCCGCAGCGAGATCTGGGAAGGTTTCGTCTTCGTCACGCTCAATGCCGAGGCTCCGCCGCTCGCGGAGAAGTTCGGACGTCTCCGCAGCGAATTTCTTTCCGGCTGGAACATGGGCGAGGCGAAGCTCGTCTGGGACCAGCATTGGGACTGTGGCTTCAACTGGAAGATCCTCCTCGAGAACTTCATGGAGGCCTACCACCACCTCGGTGCGCATCGCAAGACCCTCGAGCCTTTCCTCCCCGCAAAGGGATGCTCGACCATTCCCGAGGATCCGGACTTCTCGGCGATGCATTTGCCCCTGCGTCCCGATCTGGTCGAGACGATACTCACCACCGGCGAAGCGGGCACGACGATGACGCCCTTTCCCGGCCTCGGCGTCGAGGATTACACCGAGTGGTGGGTCTTCCTCGGCTATCCGACCTTCCTTCTCTTCACCGCGCCCGACCGCGTCTATTGGTATCGCCTTCTCCCGACGGGACCGGAGACTTGCAGCCTCACCACCACCTTGCTCGTCCACCCCGCGACCATGGAGCGCGCGGACTACAACGAGCTCTATCAAAGTGAGGTCGAAGCCGCGATCAACTTCCACCTTGAGGACATGGAGGTGTGCGCGGCGACGCAGAACGGGATGCGGTCCAGCGCCTGCGAGCCCGGACGCCTCAGCCATCTCGAGGAGCCGATCTGGCAATTCCAGCGCTACCTTGCCAACAAGATCCGCGGGTTCGCATGAGCGGATTCTTCTCTCTCGCCGGGAAAGTCGCCGTCGTCACCGGAGGCAGCTCCGGGATCGGGGCGGCCATCGTCATGCGATTCCGCGCCGCCGGAGCCATCGTCGTGATCGCCGACCGCCTCGCGCCGCCGGATGAGGACGGTGAGTTTGTCAGGGTCGACGTATCGAGCGAAGACGAGGTCTCTTCGGCCCTCGATGCGGTCGTCGTGAAGCACGGCAAACTCGATCTCCTCGTGAACAACGCCGGTATCCAGCCGCTCGGGGTGCGTTTTGAAGACCTTACCGAATCCGTCCTGAGGCGGACCTTCGACGTCAACGTGAACGGCACCATCTGGGGCATCAAACACGGTTCGCGCCTCCTCTCGCCGGGTGGTCGTATCGTCAATCTCTCCTCCTTCGTCGGGCTCCTCGGCGTGCCGGCGGGCACCGCCTACGCCGCCTCGAAAGCGGCCGTCGCCCATCTCACGAAATGCGCCGCGCTCGAACTCGCGCCGCGCGCCATCACCGTGAACGCGATCGCTCCGGGCACGATACTCACGCCCGCGGTCGAGGGCATCCCCGGCAATCCTGAGATCCCTTTCGCCGAATCGCGCACCCCGATGGGACGCCTCGGCACGCCCGCCGAAGTCGCGGCCGCGGCCCATTTCCTCTGCTCCGACGAAGCCTCCTTCATCACCGGCGTGATCCTCCCCGTCGATGGCGGCATCGCCGCGGGCTGGGAACGCTACGACCTCACCCTTCCCTCCGAGATTTCCTCCGACGGCACCTGGCATGACCCTGAATCCTGACAAATACCTCCCACCCCCGCGCTTCTCCTGGCCCGGGGGCAAACGCTGCGCCGTGATGCTCTGCTTCGACGTCGACGGCGAGACCACCGCCCTCTCCGAAGATCCCGATCTGGCGCGTCGTCTCACGACGATGTCGCAGTGCGAATACGGTCCCACCGTCGGAGTGCCGCGGCTCCTCGGGCTGATCGACCATCTCGGCGTGCCCGCGACCTTCTTCATCCCTTCCTTCATCGCGATGAACCATCCCGAGATGACCCGCGCCATCGCCGCGTCGGGTCACGAGATCGGAGCGCATGGGCACCTTCACGAGAAACTCGCCTACCTCAATCCCGAGCAGGAACGTGACGTGCTCCGCCTCAGCCTTGGCATCCTCGAGGAAGTGATTGGAAAACGCCCCGTGGGATTCCGCGCCCCCTGGTTTGAGATCAACCCGGGCACGACCGATCTCCTTGTCAACGAAGGCTTCCTCTACAATGCCAGCCTCATGAGCGACGACGTGCCCTTCATCCACGGCAACGGGCTCGTGGAGATTCCCGGCCAGTGGATGCTCGAGGACTGGGAGCAGTTCGCCTTCAACGCCGATCCGGCCTGGGGCGTCATCCCCGAGGATTGTGAAAAAGTCTACCGGCTCTGGTGGGACGAGTTCGAGGCGATGCGGGACTTCGGCTGTTGTTTCGTCCTCACCTTGCACCCCTGGCTGAGCGGGCGTCCTTCGCGCGTCCGGCTCCTCGAGCGTCTCCTCCGCGACATCGCCGCGGCGGGCGATGTGTGGTTTTGTCAGGGCGAGGAACTGGCCCGATGGGTCCTCGCCAATCCGGGAGCGCGCCGCGTCCTCGACTTCGATGCCCGGGGATGATCGTGCCGTCCACCATCGTCGTCCCCGGCGGCGACTTTTTCCTCGGGGCGTTGCCTCAGGACAAATACGCCAACACCACCGAACTCCCGCGCCGCCGCGTTGCGGTTCCTTCCTTTGCGATGGGGATTCACCCGGTGACGAACCGCGAGTGGACAGCCTTTGCCTCCGGTCGCCAGGGCGATCCCGACCTGCCAGTCACCAGGGTCTCGTGGCACGAGGTGCAATCGTATCTCGCCTGGTTGAGCCGCGGGACCGGCGAATCCTGGCGGCTCCCCACCGAGATCGAGTGGGAATATGCCTGCCGCGCCGGCAGTGAGACGCTCTTCCCGGAAGGTGACGATCTCTCACCAGCCGAGGCAAATTTCCTCTTCGACGAATCCATCGAGCGGGTCGGACCGGGTCGCCTCACTCCCGTCGGATCCTATCCACCGAATGCCTGGGGATTC
>JALRFZ010000654.1 GCA_023253615.1 Verrucomicrobiales bacterium
AAATGTCGTCTTGTCAGGGAGCGGAGGGATTCGTTCATATCAGCCGCGGGTGATGTTTTCGTTCAGATTCAGGAGGACGCGCGCCACCATCGCCCAGGCGGCGAGTTCGGGGGTTACGGGACCTTTGTCGGGAGAAAGGATCGTGTCGGCCTTCAGGTCACCGGCCGCGAGACGGGCACGCTGCGCCTCGTAGAAGGCGAGGTATTCCTTCGTCTCCGCCTCGCTGGGTGTTCTTGTCAGGACGCGCCGGAAGAGCGACCCAAGAGGGTCAAGTCCTTCGTTCAACGGGGTCGCCGGCGACCCTGTTGCGCGCGCCAGGGCTTCGGCGGCCTCGTGGAACATGGGATCGTTCATCACCGTGAGGGCCTGGAGGGGCGTGTTGCTTCGATCGCGGCGCGGCAGGCAGTTTTCCCCGGTGGGACCGTCGAAGGTCAGGTAGGCGGCGAAGGGAGCGGTGCGCTTCGCGAAGGTGTAGAGACTGCGGCGGTAACGGTTCTCGCCGGCCGAGGTTTTCCAACCGCCTCCGCCGTAGGCGAGCTCGACGACGCTGTCGGGTTGCGGCGGGTAGACGCCCGGACCGCCCATCTTTGGCGAAAGCAATCCGGCAGACGCGAGGGCGCCGTCGCGCAGCATCTCGCCGGTGAGGCGGAAGCGCGGCCCCCGGGCGAGGAGGACATTGTCAGGATCCTTCCCGAGCTGGATCGAGTCGATGCGGCTGTCGCGGCGATAGGCGGCGCTGGTGGTGATGAGGCGATGCAGTTTCTTCACCGACCAACCCTGGTCGACGAACTCGACCGCGAGCCAGTCGAGCAGCTCGGGATGCGAAGGCAGTTCGGACTGATAACCGTAGTCGCCCGCGGTGTGGACGATGCCTCGTCCGAAGAAAGCCTGCCAGGTGCGGTTCGCCATTACGCGGGCCCCCAGCGGATTGCGGTCGCTGACGAGCCACTTCGCGAGGCCGAGCCGGTTCGCCGGAGTGCCTTCGGGGATGGGTTCAAAAATGGCGGGCACCGCGGGAGCGACTTCCTCCCTCGGCGAGAGGTATTCCCCGCGGTAATGACGATGGGTCGGGCGCGGGTGCTTGGCGGGGCGCTCCTTCATCACCAGGGTGGTGGGTGGTTCGGGGATCTGTTTCCGGAGTTTGGCGATCTCGTCCTGGTACGACTTGCGAGCCGGATCGAGCCTGACAAACGCACGACGCAGGGTGGCGTCGTCGCTCGCATGGACATCCGGAGTGCCGGAGGGCAAGGCCACCACCGCGCCTCCCGCCGTCGTCGCGGAGAGGCGGAACTTCCCGAGTCCGGCGACAAAGTGGCGCTCGAAGAGCAGGGTGAGATCCAGCGTCTTCGTCCCGGCGAGGGGCTTCGCGAGATTCAGCACCAGCGCATGCGCCTCGCCTTCGCGGGTCGCGGTGGACCAGCCGGTCGATCCGTCGCCATCGTAGAGATTCTCGCCCTTTGCCTCACCCGAGCCGATCGAGATCTTGCCGAAGCTGACGCTCGCGCCGGAGAAAGCGACCTTTTCCCCGTTGGCCGTGGCCGAGATCTCGCTGAGAAAGAAGTCGCCCTTCCGCCCCTCGTAGTAGGCGGCGCCGGGGCCGTTCGCGGGGAGGCGCGGATCGGGCAGGGCCTCGAGCCGCAGGGCGGTGACGGCCTGACCCGCGAGCGGCGCGAGATCGAGACTGACCTCGTAGACATCGCGCTTGGTGAAGTCGCCGCTCGCGTAGATCGCGTGATCTTTCTCGATCTCGAGGAGCGGCAGGTTCGATTTCGCCGCAAGCGGCGGCAGGAGGGTCCAAGGAGCGGACTTGGCACGGACCTCGGCGAGCCAGGCCTGGAATTTCGCTTCGTCGATCGCGGCGACGGCCTTCGTCTCGAGGTCGGAGATCTTCGCCTCGACTTCCTGACGCTGTTTTGTCAGGGCGTCGTCGACGATTTCGATCTCCGGTTCATCGGCATTGTTGAGCAGGGCGTAGAGGGCGAAGAAATCCGTGTGGGTGATGGGATCGAATTTGTGGGTGTGGCATTGCGCGCAGCCGGTCGTCAATCCCATCCAGACGGACCCGGTCGTGGCGACGCGGTCGATCATCGCAAGGTAGCGGAACTCGAGCGGATCGATCCCACCTTCTTCGTTCAACATCGTGTTGCGGTGGAACCCGGTGGCGATGAGCTGGTCGGTCGTGGCGTCCGGCAGCAAGTCGCCGGCGAGTTGCTCGATCGTGAATTGATCGTAGGGCAGGTCCTGGTTGAAGGCACGCACGACCCAATCGCGGTAGGGCCAGATCGAACGCGGCCGATCTTTCTCGTAGCCGTTGGTGTCCGAATAACGGGCCAGGTCGAGCCAGTCGCGCGCCCAACGTTCCCCGTAGGCGGGCGAGGCGAGGAAGCGGTCGATGAGAGCGCCCCAGGCGGCTTCGGGATTCTTCGCGTGTTCGGCGAGGTAGGCGTCGGTCTCCGCAACCGTCGGCGGCAGGCCGCGGAGGTCATAGGAAAGTCGGCGGATGAGCGTGTGCGGATCGGCGGGTCCGTTCACGGGCAGCTCTTTGCCGGCGAGCTTCGCGTCGATGAAACGATCGACGGGATGATCGGATCCGCTCCCGCCTTTCGCAGGCACCTCGGGCCGCACCGGTTTTTCGAAGGACCAATGCTCCTCGTATTTCGCCCCTTGGTCGATCCATCGTTTCATCAGGGCGACTTCCTCGGGGGAGAAGCGCGGTTTGTTCGACTTTGGCGGAGGCATCACCTCCTTGGGATCCTCGCTGATGAGCCGGGCGATCAGCTCGCTTGCGGCGGAGTTGCCGGGCTTCACCGCCTGGTAACCACCGAGATCCCGCGTCGCGGCGGCGAAGGTATGCAGGCCGAGGTCGGCTTCCTGCATCTCCTCATCAAAGCCGTGGCATTTGAAACAGCGGTTACTGAGGAGCGGCCGGATGTCGCGCTGGGCGAGGCGGCCGCCCCCTTGGGCCTGGCCACGGCCGAGGTGGCCCAGCTGTATCTGCATGCCTTTGCCACCAATCTGTGCCTGATCGCCACGCGCCATATCCCGCTTGGCCAGACCGAAGGGCAGGCGGTTCTGGCGCGGCTTTTGCCCGATATTGTAACGCTTGGCGACCGCGCCGCCGAGGCCGATCTTGCCGATCTTGGCGGTGCAAGCCTTGCCGCCGATCTGGCGGCCATGCAGCACGAAACCATGGATGTAAGGATCTTTCGCACATGACGCTTTCCCAACATGGCCCGCTCAGGGTGGGCATCGGCGGCCCGGTCGGCGCGGGCAAGAC
>JALRFZ010000058.1 GCA_023253615.1 Verrucomicrobiales bacterium
GACGGTAACCTGTCCCCGTGAATTCTGGTGACCTGTCCCCGTGAATTGGCGGCGATTGCCGCGCGCCATCACATGGTAAAACGCGCCTTCGTATTCGATGCGGACCTGCCGGGGCATAGCCAACGGTCGCTCGCAAGCGGACGCTTGTCAAATTGAGGATTGGTTCCCTGACCCCTTTTCTGAGGATTGGTTCCCTGACCCCTTTTCTGCACTGACCCCTTTTCTGCAATCGCCGAAGGCGCTAGCGTGGCGCCACACGCCACAACCACGCCGCAGCGAACGAGCCCGCCCTGGAGCGCAGTGGAGGAGGAACGACGGAACGAAGCGCAAGGGTCTGCGGCCGCGTCCGGCATGAGGAGGCACGACGAAAGCGACGATAGGAGCGGTGACGGCGGGAGCGGCCGACGGGCGGCTCCAACACGGCGAAGGGAGCGGCTGGAGGCCTGCACGATGTGGCGAGGAACGAGCCGCTGAGGAAGGCCGGAAGACTAGCGACCGCCCCCCGAACCACCAGCGCGCGAGCGGAGGCGCGCCCCGTGCGAGGTGCCCTTTCCATTTGATCCCCCGACTTGTCGGGGCACTCGGCACCTCACCAGCACGGGGCGTGCCGCAGCGGTCGATTGCTCTTGCGCCCGGGTGGCCGTTGACTCGGCGACAGCGTGCGAGTTACGGAACCCCAAAAACATCCTCCATCGCGTTCTGAACCTCGGTCAAAAACCTGTCGTATTCAGCCTTCCGTCCACACACCTCTTGAACCCGTTCTCTTTGCCATTCCAAGAAGCTTGGAAGATACCAAACGAGAGACAGCATGCGTTTAGGAACGAGTGCTTCGTCATCAATGTTTATCGCCTTAATTAGCGCCAAAAACTCTTCGCCTTCATGCCTTTCAAATACGCCACGCCTCACATGATCCAAGAAGCCATCACAATCCCATTCCCGCTCCAAGGCGGCTAATGTTTCATCGAGCGTCATTTGATTCTTTCTACAGCTTCTGCGGGAACACGATCTTGGATCAGAACTTCTTGATCTCGTTTCGCCCAGTTGGACATTCGGCCTCCATTTTCAAAACCACCTGACACATCGGATACGTTGGTGTCGACCTTGTTTAGATCTATCCTCACCGCACCGTGTTCGCCGTATTTCTCCACAGCTGTTGCCTGGTCTTTGGTCGTTGATATCCATTGACTCTCTCTCTTGCCTGCAACATGACTAATCTCACTGTTGCCCGCTCCAGGCTGCCGTGCGCTCAGCCCTTTGGTTGGATCTTCCCCTTCTGCCAAGCCTCGATAGACGTAGTTGCTTTCAGTCTGAACTTGGGCGTCGGTCTCGGCCTTTTGAGTTCTAGATGACTTAGTCGGGGAAGCATCGCCACCAGCCGGAACCTTCTGCGGAGTTCCGGCTGGACTTGGCACCGCCTCGCTAGCGGCATTGGCTGTCTGCCGCGCGTCGTTGACCTTATCGCCGCCCCTGACGGCATCGATCACGGTGTCGCCATGTTTGACGCCCTGCTTGACTCCTTGGCGGACAAGTCCGGTTCCACCGGGAACACCGGGAACGACCGCAAGCACGGTGTCCAGCGCCGCAAATCCGACGTCGCCCCACGCCTCGCCGTAGTTGCCGCTGCGGAAGTTGCTGACTGCGCTCGTGACACCCGCGCCGATGGAGGCAACTTCGACAACCAAGTCGAGATAGAGGCCGTGGGGGTCATACGCACTCCAAGGATTCTGCCTGACGTAAGCATACAAATTCGGCCCATCCACAAACCCCGCAGGGTCCCTCGAGAGCCACACGCCCGTCTCCAGATCCCGATACCGGAAGTGCTCCCACAACAAGCCTGTGGGATCCTCCTCCTTCGTGTTCGCCCGCTGCCGGTCCGCGTTGCTCCCCGTCTCCACCGGTCGCGTGCCAAACGCCTCGTAGCTGGCCGTCCAGGTCAGCGCCCCGCTCGCGTCGCTTTGGGCCACGACATCGCCCCGGCCGTTGCCGAGATTGTATTTCGGTGCGCCATTCCTGAGGCTGTGCAGCAGTCCGCCGATGCCGCCGCCCATGTCGGGGCCCCGTCGGTATTCGACGGTGGGATCTTCGGGATCGGCCACCGTCCCCTGCAAGCCGGTCACGGGATATTCCGCGAGGGAAAGCCCACCCGACCAACTCACCGCGGTGGCTCCACCGGGCTCGCTCCGCGCGATCCGCCTCGTGCGGTAATCATAGGCGTAGGTATGCTGCCCTCCCTGCGGGTCGGTCACTCCGACGAGGCGGTTCTGGAAGTCCCACTCGTAGCCCGTCGTCTTCTGATCCCCGCCCGCGAGGGTGAGGGTCTGGGTGTCGCGGTTGCCGCGTTCGTCGAAGCCGAGCACGGCGCTTCGCAGGGTCGCGCCCGCGCCGTCGCTCTCCGTCCAGCTCTCCAGCTGGTTTGCCGGATTGTAATCGTATGCGGTGGAGGTCGTCACCACGCCATTCTCCGAGACGATCTTGAACTCGCGGTTGGCGGCATCGTCGTAGAGGTATTCGGTGAAGCGCACTGGCTCGCCGGGGGCGGCGATGGTCTCGGTATGGAGCCAGCCCGAGTCGTGGTAGGTCATCGTCGTCGTCCTCGTTCCGGCCGCCCGTGCGGCGGTGGCCGGCCAGGTTTCGCTCTGGGTGAGGACGTTGCCGGAGGCATCGTGGGTCCAGGCAAAGGCGGCGAGGACGACGGCGGCGGTCGTTTTGAGGAAGCGCCCCGTGAGGCGGCCGGCGTTGTCGTAGTGGTTCACCTGGGTCTGGCCGTTGGGCAAGGTGAGGGCGCGGGCTCGACCGGTCTTGTCGTAGTGCCAGGTGGTGGTGCGATTGGCGTTGTCGGTGAGCGTTTCGATGAGACCGAGATCGTTGTAGGTGCGCGTCACGAGGGTGCCCGAGCTGTATTCTGTCGTCAAGAGGTTCCCGGCGCGGTCGTAGGTGTGCTCGTTGACGAGACCTCTCGAGGTTTCCTTGTCGATGCGGTCGAGCTCGTCGTATTTGTAGGAGACGTTCGCCGTGGGATTGTCGGCTTCGGTGACGTCGGTGAGGCGTCCGACATGGTCGTAGTAGTAGGTGCGCAGTCCCGGCCCCGGGGGATCGACCGTCTTGAGGCGGTCTTCGGGATCGTAGGTGTAGATCGTGGTATGGGCGGCCGCCGTGCCCGCGGCATCGGTGCGGGAGCGCAGGTTCCTCGCGTCGTAGGTGTTCACGATCCGGTCGCCGCCGGGAAAGGTCTGCGTGAGGACGCGATTTCCGTGATCGTAGGTGAAGACGGTCTCGTTCCCCTCGCCATCTTTGACAAGGGTGCGATTGCCGGCGGCGTCGTAATCGAACCCGGTGGTGGCGGTGTCACCGTTCATCGTCGGCGCGATGGTGAAGCGGAGACGGCCGAGTTCGTCATAGCGGTTTTCGGTGAGGAAACCGCGGGCATCCCTGACAAAGGTGGGGAGACCGCCGTGGTCGTACCAGGTGCGGACTTCGTGGCCGAGGGGATCGACGTGCCGATAGGCACGGCCCGCCTCGTCGTAGTAGGTCGAGGTGACCGCACCGCGGGGATCGGTGACAGAGGTGACACGCCCCGCCCCATCGTAGTCCGTGTTCGTGCGGGGGCGCACCACCTGGCCGGAGTCATGGTCGTGGACCGGCGGGGCAATGACCTGGATCGGACGGTTCCTCGTGTCGTAGACGGTTTTGGTGACCATGCCGCGCGCGTCGGTAACTTCCACGGGATTGCCTGCGGCGTCGTAATCGGTGCGGACGACAGCCCGCCTCCCGTCCACGAGGATCGGCGAGCGAACGACCCGGGCGAATCCGGCCGCGTCGTATTCCGTGATCGTTTCACGCAGGAGGGGATCGACGGTTTTCCATACCGCACCGCTTGCGGTGTAGTAGGTGCGGTAGGTCCGCGCCGATTCGGGAACGTTGCCGGGACCGGGGCGGATCTCCGTCACGACATTGCCGAACGCGTCGTAGTTGCGGGTGGTGGTCCTCACGGTCTCCTGGCCGTCGTAGGTGAATCGAAAGATGGCCTTCTCCGCGTAGGCGGAGCCTTCATCATAAAGGTAGGTGGTCTTCCCGCGGTGGCTCTCGGTTACGGAGACCGGACGGTAAAGATCATCGTAGACGGTCTCGGTGGTTTCGCCGCGAGGTCCCGTGACGAGCGTGGGTTTCCCGGTGTCGGCCGTGAAGATCGATCCTCCGGAATTCTCCCGGTAGAGGAAGGTGGTGGACTGTTCGAGGGCGGTGCTTTTCGCGAGGGTGACTTTTGTCAGACGTCCGAGCGTGTCATAATCATGGTCCGTCACCGTCCCTCGTGGATCGGTGACGAGGTCGGGGAGTCCCATCCCGGTGTAGGTCGTGGTGGTCACGAGATCGGGATCGGCGTCGGGAGCGATCTGTCCGTCCGGTCCGGGGCGGGAGGCCATCTCGATGCGGGTCTCGCGCCGCCGGCCGAGACCATCGTAAAGGTATGACGTGACGGTCCCGGCCTCGTCGGTGGAGGATTCGACTTTGCCATCCGGGAAATAGGTCGTCTCCCGGGTGGTGAAATCCGGGTGGGTGACGCGATACAGCCGACCGGAAACATGGTATTGGAAGAGCGTCCGGTTTCCGCGCGGGTCCACCGACCCGCGAAGGCGGCCGTCGAGATCGTGGATGGATTGCCGCTCGATCAGGGAGCTGCCGCCGTGGACGGTCGTTCTGGCCACCCGGCCACGAGCGTCGGGTTCAAAGGTGGTTTTCCGCGGCGGCGCGCCTTGGCCACTGACGAGTTCTTCGATCGCGAAGCCCTTGAACTTCGTGTGGTATTTCCAGTCCGTGACCTTCACGGGAGTGGGACCATTGGGTGGGAAGACACTTTCTTTCATCCTCAACCCGGTTTGGGGCGCGATCTGCCAGGTCGTGCGGACGCCCCGTTCGTCGATGATCTCGCGGAGCACGCGGGTGTTCGCATCGTAGGCAAAGTGCCTGGTGTATCCCAGGGCGTCGGTCTCGGTGACGGGATCGTCAAAACCATCTTCCGCATAGCCGAATTCCGTGGTGTGGCCGTGGATGTCCCGTGCCTTGGACAGAGCCATGCCGTGGGCCGGGGAAAAGGTGTATTCTTCGTAGACTTGGCCGGAGAGATGACCGTCGGCCACTCCCTGCGGGATGTAGGGTTTGGTAATTTTCAGCTTTGTGAAGCTCACGGTGAAATGTCTGCGCAAGGCGGTGTCCGGAACGGGTGACGGATCCTGTTGGGTCGGGTAAAAGATGTCAGGAACGGAAAAGTCGTAGGAGTAGGTGCCCCCGGGCCCGGTCACATCGGTCCAGGCCGACGCGGAGATGACGGAAGTCCCGTTGATCAGGATATCCCGCTCTCCTGACAAAACGCTGGATTGAGGCGGAGCACCCGGTGAAACAGGTGGATGATGGACGGCAACAAGGGGGCGGGGTTGGCCTGTCTGGATGAAGGTGCCATCCTGCGTCCGGTAGGTGAAATCGTGGTTGAACTCGCGGGAGAAAGACCATGTCGTGCCACCGGGCGCGGTAATGGATCGCAGGGCGAAGTGAAAAATGACTGGTTCGGGTGGAGAGATCGAGGCATTCGCCGGGGGCGGAAACTCCTGAGCTTCGTCGAAGCCGTAAACCGTTGGGGGCGATCCCGGGCGATGAACTTCGGAGAGTGTGAGCAGGGGTTTGTTACTGGTGCGCTGCGGGTAAAGCGCATCGACATCCTCGTAGTAATAGCTGGTCGTGGCGCCGCCAGGACTCCGCACCCGGGAGACACGGCCATTCGCGAGTTCGATCGTGATCCGATGGCCCGGGCGTTCGGGATCGCGGATCACATTCGGCACGAGAGACTGGCCGACGGCATTGTAGTCGTAGAGAAGCTTGTTTCCGTAGCGGTCGGTCACCGAAGCGATCCGGAAATAGCGGTGGGAACTGAGCGACCCGCTCTGTTGCGCCCGATTGGAGGGAAACACCTGTTCAATGGAGGCGTCTTCGTAGCGGACGGTGGTGCCGAACTTTTTCACCAGTTCGAATCCCACGACCTTTCCGTCGGCGCCGATGAGGGACCGGAGCGTGTTGAACTGGGATTTCGCATCAATCCGCTCCTCGCGGGTGTGGACCCACCGGCTCGTCCAGACGAAGACCTGGGAAGCGCCTTGTTCATCCGTCACCTCGGCGCGGACGCCATCGACAAGCTTCACCGCACCGCACAAGTTAGACGTCCAGCCGAGTCCGAAGGGGCGGTCGGGCCGCTCATGGGGAAGGAGTCCGGAGCGTTCGTTCCAGGCTTCCTGCACCGCGTCGCGCCGTACTTGCAGAGGGAGGAGGGAACTCGGTGTCTCGACGTAGATATCGCTGGTGGAGTGGCGGAGGTCGCGCGTGAGCGCGTCGATGTAGGTTTCCTCGGGGGCGACACCCGCCTCATCCTGGACCTGCGGCTTCTCATCCGAGAGAGGCAGGCCGTTCAAACCGATTTTCCGGTAACGGGGGCCGGCGGCGTCGCTTGCGGAGACGTGGAATGCGGACGCCGGTCCGCCGCCGTCCGGGTTGACGATGGAGTAGGTCCGGCTCTCACCCAAGGGCGCGTCATACCACTGGCTTGTCACGCTCGCCGCCCCTTTTGAGATCTCGAAAGTGCTTCCGTCGTTCACGTGAAAGGTCGTGTCTTCCGGCGCTCCCGACTGATAGAGGACGACAAAACGACCGCGTGAACGGGATTGAGAGTTCCCGGGGGTGAAGTCGGAAAGGACATCCCTCGTGTAGTCGCCACCATTTGGCCCTACATAGATATAACTACCATCGACGTATTCGTAATCGCCCATGCCGGGACCGACTTCGCGATACTCGTCATAAAACGTTATCATGCCTTCGGAGGCAGGTGTGTCGTGAACCGTGAAGGAACTCCCCTCCATGGTCGCCGCGGGCTGGGGCGCGTGGTTGATCTCCGACTCGATGGTATGATAGAATAGCGGCCCGTCGCCGTTTCCCCCTGAAACGTTTGAAGAAAGGGAAAAGGAGAAATTGATCCCGGTGCCGAATGGCAAAGGGGTTTGGCTCTGGAATTGGGTCGGTAAAACCGCCCCCTTGCCAACGTAGTCACTCAATCGCAGCGGCTGTGGTCCGGTGACGTCGCCAGAGCCCGGCATCGCGATGAAAGTGCTCGTCGCCGTCATGTCCGCGAACCGTGCCGTTGCGGATATCGTCGCCGGCCCCGATGAGACGTAAGGAGTGTGGGCGATCCCGTGGAGATCCGTGTAAATCACATTCTGCCCGAAGGTCACCCCCGTGCCGGTTCCGACCTCCAGGGATACCGTCGCGTTCACCGCCGGCGCGATCGTTTCGCCAAGAGAGAGCTCGACCCCCGTCCGAAGGTTTTGCCAATACTCCGTCGTGCGTTGTTTGACGGTTGCGACGATGGCATTGGCCGGATCTCCGGCGGAGTCAAGAGAGAACAGCAACGCCGTTTCGCGGCGAACGAATTCGAGCGGATCGGGACCGATTTCGAGGTTTGCCGTCGCGGATGCTCCTTCGAAGGAAACTTCGGCGGAAATGATCGCCGCGGAAGAACCAATTTCGAATGGAACCGTCGCGATCCCGCTGGCGTCCGTAACCGCACTGTTTTGGAGGAGGCTCCCCGGACCTTCCGCGTGGGTGAACGTGACATTGGCTCCGATCGCCGGGCCAGTCGCGTGATTCAACGGGATGATAGTGCCCTGGCCGTCCACCCAGATCTCCCAGGTGGTCTCAACTGTCTGAAGTCGCATCGGAACGACAGAGCCGGCGGAGACCAAATTGGTCCCCATCATCGGCTCAAGGGTGAGTGACAGCACCCGCTCATCGCGAAGGCGGGTCAAATCCGTCCGAGTATTCGGATTCGGCCGGGTGAATCCGACCGTCGTGGAGGTGCCCTGAGGCCCGTCGATGGAGAGGGCGACCGTCGAATTTTCCTGACCCATCGCGAATTGGGTCGAGAATTCGCCCATCGGTCCGGTGGTGAGGGCGGAGGAAGAAAGGGTGCCGTCGCCCATGGAGACCGCGGCATTGACGCTGGTCCATGCGACCGGGGAGGTATTGCCGTAGCGGGTTTCGGTGCTGCCGCTGGAATTCCCCCAGACCTCCCATTGCGTCCAGACGAGGGTGCCGCTGATCGTGCGGACGTCGCCGGGGGCGAGGTCGTAGGTGGTTCCATCGATGACGAGGTCCTGGATCGAATAGGAGCCTTCGGTGTAGAGATGGGACCAGTCGTCCGTATTTCCCGAACCCGTTCCAGGGTCGCCTCCGCCGTTGCTGTTCCCGCCGAGCGAAAAGTCGATCGTGGCGGCGGGGTTCGCGAGAGGATCAAAACGCAGCGCGATCTGTGCGGGCCCCGTGCCCATCGTGTAGCTGGAGGAAAACCAGCCGCTCCCGTCGGTGGTGAGGTTCGGCGATCCGATCGAGCCATCGCCGAAGGTGGCGTCGGCGAACACGGGCATCCACGACAGGCTCGTGTTGTAATTGTAGCGGCGTTCCTCCAGAGTGCCATCCGTCCAGATGTCCCAGACTTCGCCTTGGACCTGTCCGGAGAATTGGCGCGTTTCACCCGAAGCCAACTCCGTCGAGCCATCGACGGAAAGGTTCACGATCGTCGGGATGGTTTCGGATCCGATCTGCGTCCAACCTGAATCGCCCGCTCCTCCCGTGTAGGTCTGCGGCGTGAAGGTGAGCGTGGCCGAGGTCGCCTGCCCGGTGGCGTAGGAGAGATCGGCGCGGACGATCGTTTCGCCCGACCCCATCGTCAGGCTGCCCTGCACCATGCCCGCGGCATCGGACGTGCCGTAGCCCGAGACCGATCCGTCGCCCGACGCGATCGTCCAGGTCACCCCGGCGCCTTCGGCGGGGGCGCGGGGCTGGTTTTCGGTGCGGCTGTTGCCGAAATT
>JALRFZ010000064.1 GCA_023253615.1 Verrucomicrobiales bacterium
GGTATTGATGCATCTCTTTCGCGGGTCGGGTGCGCGCGGTCTCGGGGGAATGAGGGAAGAATCCACACGGACGGTCGACGGAGTCGTACTACATTTCCTCAGGCCGCTCCTCGGTGTGAACCGGCCCGCGATCCAGGCCTATGCCGCGTGTCACGACCTGATGTGGCGCGAGGACGCGAGCAACGAATCGGATTTCGCGCTGCGCAACCGAATCCGGCATCGTCTCTTGCCGGAGATCGAATCGATCTTCGGACGCGACCCTCGCGAGGCGATCCTGCGGGCGGCGGATCTCGCTGCGCTCGACGAGGCGTGGGCCGAGGAAATGCTGGGTGATCCGCCCCGTCGCGCAAACGGGCTCGATGTCGCGACCCTGCGGACTTTTCCCGAGGCAAGACGAAACCGGATCCTCCTCGCGTGGCTGCGTGAGGCATGCGTGCCCGATTGCGGCTATGCCGAGGTGCTCACGGCTTCAAGGATCCTGCTCGGCCAAGGGCGCCCCGCCAAGGGCAATCTTCCAGGAGGTTTTCACGTGCGCCGTCGTTCCGGCGTGCTCTTCATCGAGGCACCGGCTTGATCCCGAAATGCTCGCGCAGGGCGGCCGCGACTTCGTCCATGGGCAGGCCGATCACGTTGCTCATGGAGCCCTCGATCCGGTCGATGATGAGGGCGCCATGATCCTGGGCGGCATAGGCACCGGCTTTGTCCATGGGATCAATGCGGGAATGGTAATCGGCCTGCTCGTCGCTGGTGAGATTCCTGAAATGCACCGCGGTCGTGACGGTGAGATCGACGGCCGTTTCCGTCGTCGCCCGCCTCATGGCGACGGCGGTGAAGACTTCGTGTGATCGGCCGTTGAGTGAAGCGAGCATGCGGGTGGCCTCCGCGCGATCGGCGGGCTTGCTCAGGACGGTATCACCGAGGAGGACAAGGGTGTCGGCGGCGACGACGACCGCATCCGGAAATCGCCCCGAGACGGCGACGGCCTTGTCACGCGCGTTTTCAGCGGTGAGTTGGCGGATCGGCAGGGAAGTATCCTCGTTCTCTTCGATTCCGGGATTCTCCACCTGAAAACGGTAGCCGGCTTCTTCGAGTAGATCGCGGCGACGCGGTGATCCGGACGCGAGGATGAGCAGGGGAGCGTCGCTCATACAGGGAATTCGGCGGCGAAGAATGGGTTGTTCCGTTTTTCCTCACCCACGCTGGTGAGCGGCCCGTGCCCGGGGCAGACGATGGTGTCGTCGGGCAGCGTCAGGATTTTCTCCCGGTTGTTTTTCCAGGCATCCTCGAAGGAGACCATTCCTCCGCCCATGGACCCGGCGAAGAGCGCGTCGCCGACGACGGCGAGCGGGCGGGCGAAGCCTTCGACGACATAGGTGGTGCCACCCTTCGAATGGCCGCTCGTGGTGCGGGTCGAGACCTTGAGCTTGCCGAGGTCAAAAGCGGCGCCCTCGGAGAAGGTTTCCGTACCCGGCCAAGGTTCGGCGAGATTGGAGCATGCCGCGGCGTCGGGAAAGGCTGCCTTCAATCCGTCGAGGGCGGCGATGTGGTCGTTGTGGGTGTGGGTGAGAAAGATCGCCTCGACGGCGACTCCGAGTTCCTTCGCCCGGGCCGCCAGCGGGATGCTGTCGGTTCCCGTGTCGAAAAAGGCGGCTTTCCGCGTCGAGGGATCCCAGACGAGGTAGGCGTTCACCCGCATGTCGCGATAGGGAAGATTGAACATCTCGAGCCCTTCGATCGATACGGGGCGCGGCGACCACACCCGCGACGCCGCCATGGTGAGAGAACGCGGCTCCAAGGAGAGGGCGCGGGCGACCTTGACGAGGGCCTGTTCGTCGCAGAACTCCCCGCGGCAGAGGCGTGCGAGAATGTCGCGTGGCACGCCTGTTTTCTCGACCAGCTCGGACTCGGAGAGGTGGCGGCCTCGCATCGCCTTGGCGATGAGGTCTTCGAAGAGATCTTCCAGCGGGACGTTGGGAATCATGGGGGGTGGCTCCGGATGGAACTAGGAAAAAGTTGTCAAAAAGCAGGGATTTTTCTTGTCGGGATTCGTCGAAAATGTCATTCTCGACCCGGAGCCGAGGTATTTACGATGTCGTCTCCAGCACTAAATACGGCCCAAGGTCGGATGCCCGAAGGCCAACATAACCAACATAACGAAAAAACCACACCATGAAAGTGAACAGCCAAACCCGGGGTGCTTTCACCCTGATCGAGCTGCTGGTCGTCATCGCGATCATCGGCATCCTCGCGAGCTCCGCGATGCCCGCCTACAACGGCATCCAGGAGCGCGCCAAACGCACCAAAGACGTGAACAACATCAAACAAATCCTTCTCGGCTGCCGTGCTTTCGCGGCGGATTGGGAAGGGATCTATCCCTCCTTTGACCCCGATGCGGAGAGCAGCGGTGGCGGTGGCGAAGACTCCGAGTTCACGACCTCGACCGACGCCTTCAACGTCCTGATTCCGGACTACATCGACACGGAGATCGTTTTCTGGCTCCAGACCAAACACCCCGAGAAGATGCAGCCCCCCAGAGAAGACGGCACCCTTGAGGCCGAGGAGAATGTCTACGCCTACGTCACGGGCCAGACCGACACCAGCTTCAGCCGTTCTCCCCTTGTCGCCGATGGTCTGATGGACGGCCCCGGTGAGTATGGCGAATATCATCCCTGGCTGAAGTCGAAAAAGGCCGTCATCGGTTTCTGTGGCGGCCACGTTTCGGAAGAGTCGCTGACTTCGGGAGCGCCCGGTGCGACGGTCCGCAGCAGAGACCGTCTCGTCGAGAACATCTTCGACGAACGTGAAGTCGGCGAAGACGGCGGCGAGTCGAGCGGCGGCTGGCTCGATACGAAGAAGGACAACGTCCTCCTCCCCGAGTGATTTTCCCAGCGGGAAAAACCCCATCCAAGAAGCCCGCTCCGGACCTTTTCCGGAACGGGTTTTTTGTTTTTTCACGGAATTGCCCGGTGGTGGATCGCGGCGATTGACTCCGTCCGGGGATGGGGGAATCTCTGCGTGATCCCCTGCTCCACCTCCTTCTCCCGTGCCGGTATTGCCACCGGAGACGCCCGGGCATGACCGCCATCCGCCGACAGTTTTTCGTCAGCTACGCCGCGATCGGCAGCATCATGCCGTTGGTCACGGTGTTTCTTCGCGAACAGGGGGGATTCGACTTTCTCCAGATCGGCTTCGCGATGGCCTTGATGGGGGTCCCGACGCTGTGCTCTCCGGCGCTCATCACCCTGCTCGCCGATCGGAATCTCGACACCCGGCGAATCCTGGCGACCGCTTTCTCGTGCAGCGCGATCGTCCTGACGCTGATGTTTTTCTCGGGGCACATCGCGCTGACCCTGGTTCTGTTCGTGCTGCATGGATTGGCCTCGGTC
>JALRFZ010000157.1 GCA_023253615.1 Verrucomicrobiales bacterium
ACTCACGCTGGCTCTTGTCCTCGGGTTGGGAACCATGATCTTTGCCGGTCAGAGGAAGTTGCAGGGGATGATGCGACGCCTGGCGGAAAAGACGGAACTGACCCTGCTCGAAACTCCCGACCTCGTGCCGGGACTGTCCCACCTTTCGTTGGCCGGAGAAATCAAGGGACGGTGGGCGACGATCGGTATCGAGAATCTGCCCGTGGCGGGTACGACGGAGTATCTTCCGGGAGGCGGGAAGTGGCATGTCTCGAGAAAGCGCCAGCACCTGGTCGCGGCCGTTTCTGTCAAGGTGGAGCAGGGTGGGGAAAAGGGCGCGTGGCTCGACTTGAGTGTGCCCGGCCAGGTCTCCGGAGATGGAAAAGATCTCCCGGAGGAAGACGCGAACTGGCTGAGGGAACGGGGATGCCGCAAAGTTCAAGCGGGCGGGGGCAGGGTGGCGATGGCGTGGGACGCGGCGATGACGGACGAGGGGCTTGAAGAGGCGGTCCGCGGTTTGAGCATCCTCATCGAGTTCGTTGACCGGCTGGAATCGCGAAAAAAGCCGGACGGGGAACGCCCGCACTCTTGTCCGATCTGCGGGGCGGCCATGACTTTCAATCCCCGTTATCCCCGGGCGGTCTGTGCGGCCTGCGCGGGGCGTGCCTGCGACGCGGAGGGGCGGTTCCTCGACTTTTATAATGCCGATTTCGGAGGCGGTTATGTGGCGCTCTATCGCGAAGGCGGGGGGGAATACGACAGCCACGATTGTTTCATCGACGGCCATGCGTGTCGCGCCGACGAAGCCAGGTTCGGCGGCATCGTGGTGCAAAGGTGCGGGAGGGATTGAGCCGGAGCTTGTGCGAGCCCGGCCAAAGACGGGAGTCGCGCCCCTTGCATGAGGCCTTGGTCGCGGGGAGACTTGCACGATGACTTCTTCCGACCTCCGCCGATTTGGCTTTGTTTTTTCCATCCCGTGCTTCGCGGTGATGTCCTCTCTTTTTGCGGCCGATTCCGTCCCGCTCCGCACGGGGCCGCACCGCGACGTCACGATCACGCCCCTGCCCGAAGGGGTCTCCGAGATCTCGGCGAGCGGACCGGTGCCGCATTTCTGGACCGCGCCCGTCGACGCGGCCTTCGATCCTGACAAACACACCGTCATCTCCTTCGAGTATTTCTCGCCCTCGGGGATGGAGTCGGTCCACCTGCGCTACCGCCAGAGCGACGGCAGCATGACCTATGCGGGGGAATCGGCGATGCCGGTGGCGGAAACCTGGCAGCCCTTCGCGATCGATTTCTCCGATGTGAAACCTCCCGCGCCGAAGGGAGATCCGCAGTTCCGTTTTCACCTCGCCTTCGCCTACAAGCCGGGCAGTTCGCTGCGGATCCGGAATTTCGCGGTGCGTGGGCCGAACGCGGCGGAACTCGCCGCGAAGGCGGGGCGTGAGGAAGTGCGGCGTCAGCGCGAGGCCGATGCCGCGGCGATCCTTTCGCACCTGAGGGCGGGTCATCCGGCGCGGATCGACCGGGTCACGGTGGGGGCGGAGACGGTGCGGGTAGCGGGGCATGCCGCCGACGGCGCGAGCTTGCGCGAGATCGCGATCCACGAGCCCGCTCACCGTGGTGCCGGACTCGCTCCGGCGAAGGAGGGGGTGGCAGGGAATTTCTCCATCGATCTTCCCCGTTTCGTCGAGGGGCGCGACCGGGCGCTTTCCCGCTGGCGTCTGGATGACGTGGAGGGGAACACGCTGTCTCCGGCGCGTTGGTTCGACACGACCGATCCCGGCGTGGCGGCGGACCTGCCGAAGCTTTCCGCACCCCATCAGAAAGGTCTCGGTGGCATCCCGCCGGTTCCGCAGCCCGATCACGTCCTCTTCGAGCTCGGCATCCGCCATGCGACGATCAATCTCGTCCTTTCACCGATGATTTCGGAAACGCCGCGTCCAGGTTTCACGCCCTTCATGGTCGATGGGCGCGAGTGGTTTGCGAACGATCCCTTTCTGAAGGGGCTCGAGACGACGGTGCGTCATCTCAATGCGAAGGAGGTGCTCGTCAGCGGCATTCTTCTCGTGCCGAATCACGCGGGCAAACCGATGACCCATCCCGAGGCCGAGCCGCGGGGTATTTATTCAATGCCCGATCTCACCGACGCCGAAGGGTCCGCCCACTACCGCGCCGTCATCCATCTCCTCGCGGAGCGCTTCACGCGTCCCGATTGCCGCATCATCAACTGGATCCTCCACAACGAGATCGATCAGGCGGGAGTCTGGACGAACATGGGCGACCAGCCCCTCGCGCGGTATCTCGAGAGCTACCTGCGGTCGATGCGGATCGTCCATCAGACGATGCGCCTGCGCGATCCCCACGCGCGCACCTTCATTTCCCTGACCCATCACTGGACCAAGCCGAGCATCGGATCGGGGGCCTACACGGTGAGGCCGCTCCTCGATCTCTTTGCGGAAATGGCCTCGGCCGGAGGCGATTTCGAATGGGGTGTCGCCTATCATCCCTACCCGCAGGATCTCCGCAACCCGGACACGTGGAATGACAAGGACGTGACCGACGATTTCGAGACGCCCTACATCACGCCGAAGAACCTCGGGGTCCTGCCCGCCTACCTCGCCCAGCCTCGCTTTTTGTATCTGGGGAAAACGCCGCGGGCGATCCTCTTTTCCGAGCAGGGTTTCAACACGCCGACTCTGAGCGGGGAGGACCAGCGCCGCCAGGTCGCGGGGTTGATCTACACCTTCCGCAAGCTGCCTTCCCTGCCCACGGTCGAGGCCTGGCACCTGCACCGGTATCAGGACATGCCCGACGGCGAGGGAGGTCTGCGGCTCGGGATCCTCGATGAACATGGCACGCGCAAGCTCGGCTGGCATGCCTACGCCGCGATCGGGACGGAGCGCGAGGGGGAGTTCGCGAAGATCGCCGACGAGGTGATGGCCGCACCCCGTGAATCGCCGGATCGGGTGGTGAAAATGTTGAAAGAGCGGGGTGCCTCGTTCGTATTAGGAGGGATATTGTCCGAGATCCCATGACCCGATTTCTTGTTGCCGTCCTCCTCTTCGTCTCCATGGCCGGACCTGGTCCGCTCCACGCCCGGGCGACTTTCAACGACCTCGCGCGCTTTGTCGCCGGTCAGCCTCTCAGCCCCGGGAGTCCGCTGCGGCGGATCGAGGCCTTGCCTTCGGTGCGCAAGCACACCGCCGACACCTCCGCGCTCACGAAGACCTGGCACGAGCGCCGGCTCAATACTTTGCGCGACTGGGCCAAGGCGGAGGTGGAGCGGGCCGCCGCGCTGTTCTCGGAGGTGCAGCGCACTGTGGACTCCAAGCAGCTCAAGCCCATGATTCGGACGCAGTACATGCGTACCGCATTCCAGGTTGGTACCAGGTCGTGTTGTACTGCTTTGCCGTTGGG
>JALRFZ010000218.1 GCA_023253615.1 Verrucomicrobiales bacterium
CACTTCGACCGCCCAGAGCGCCCGACGCCGCGTGGGCGCGAGTTCCGCGAGCGCCCCGACCGAGGCGAGGCGACGCATTTCCGATTGGTCGAAGCCGGTCCGCTGCCGGAAATCCTCAAGCGACACGAAAGCACGCCTTGAGCGCTCCCGCACCATCGCCCTGACATTCGCCTCACCGAGACCGAGGACATTGACGAGCCCAAGCCGGATCGTGGTGTCATCGATGACCTCGCAGAGCCAGTCCGATGCGACGACACAGGGCGGGAGAAACCGCAACCCGCGCCGCTTGCCCTCCTGCACGAGGGTGGCGGGCGAATAAAATCCCATCGGCTGGTTGTTGAGGAGTCCGGTGTAGAACTCGGCGGCACGATGCACCTTCAGGTAGCTGCTCGCGTAGGCGAGAAGACCGAAGCTGATCGCATGCGACTCGGGGAATCCGTAGAGGGCGAAGGATCCGATCACCCTCACGATTTTCTCCACCGCCGCGACCTCGACCCCGCGCTCCTCGAGGGCCCGGCGCAGCTTCGCCTCGACCTTGCGCATACGCTCGTGCGAGCGGTGAAAGCTGAGGGCGCGCCGCAGTTCCTCGGCCTCGCTGCCGCTGAAGTCGGCCATGACCATGGCCATTTTCAAAACCTGCTCCTGGAACATGGGCACGCCGAGGGTGCGCTCGAGCGTGGCCTGGAGCTTGGGATCGATGTAATCGACGGGCTCGCGTCCGGCGCGCCGTTCGAGGTAGGGATGGGCGAGACCTCCCGCGATGGGACCGGGCCGCACGATCGCCACCTCGATGACGACATCGTAGAAACAGCGCGGCTGCATGCGCCGCAGGGTATTCATCTGGGCGCGGCTCTCGATCTGGAAGACGCCGATGGTGTCGGCCGAACACATCAGGTCGTAGGTGGGCGTGTCGTCCTTCGGAATTTGCGCGAGATCGACGGGACGTCCCCTTTCCCCCGCGAGGCGCAGGGTATCCTGCAGCACGGCCATCATGCCGAGCCCTAACAAATCCACCTTGATGATGCCCATGTCCTCGCAATCGTTCTTGTCCCACTGGACGACGGTACGCCCCGGCATGCTCGCGTTCTCGATTGGCACGACGGCATCGAGGGCACCCTGACAGATCACCATGCCGCCGGAATGTTGCCCGAGATGGCGCGGCAGTCCGTAGACCTGCCCGTAGAGCGTCGCGAGCGCCGCGGCGCGCGGATGTTCGGCGGTGATGCCCGATTGCGCGACCTGTTCGCTGAAGGCCAGGGTGTGCGGGTAGTCGCCGCTCGCGTAGAGATCGGAGAAGCGCGCCAGCATTTCCTCGGGGAATTCGAGGACCTTGCCGATCTCGCGCACCGCGCTGCGTCCGCGATAGGTGATCACGTTCGCCGTCATCGCCGCACCGTGGCGGCCGTAGCGCCGGTAGACTTCCTGGATGACCTGCTCGCGCCGGTCGCCGCTCGGCAGATCGAGATCAATGTCGGGCCAGGAGCGGCGCCCCTCGCTGAGGAAACGCTCGAAGAGCAGCTTCGCCCCGACCGGATCGACCGGGGTGATCCCGAGACAATAACAGACCGCGCTGTTCGCCGCGCTGCCCCGCCCCTGCACGAGGATGTCGCTCTCGCGGCAATACTTCACGAGGCTCCAGACGATGAGGAAATAGCCGCTGAAGCCGAGCCGCCCGATGAGGTCGAGCTCGCGCTTGATCTGGGTTTTCACCTCGCGCGTCGGCTTTCCATAACGCTCCTTCGCCCCCTGCCAGGTCCGCTCGGCGAGGAAACTTTCCATCGAGTGCCCCGGCGGCACCTCGTAGCGGGGAAATTCGTAGCCGAGATTCTCGAGCGAAAAATCGATCTCCTCGGCGAGGCGGCGCGTCCCGAGGATGGCCCCGGGATGATCGTGAAAAAGGGCCGCCATCTCCGCCGCGGTCTTCACGTGGCGTTCTCCGTTCACGGCGAGAAGACGGCCCGCCGCATCGAGGGTGGTGTGTTCGCGGAGGCAGGTGAAGACATCCTGCACCTGCCGGTTTTCAGGCCGGGCGTAGCAGACGCCGTTCGTCGCGAGCAAGGGCAGCCGGTGCGCGGAGGCGAGATCGACCTTGGCCCGCACGAGCGCCTCTTCGCCGCGGATCGCGTGGCGCTGGAGCTCGAGGTGGAGATTTCGCTCCGGGAGATGGGACTTCATCTTCACCAGGGCGGCCTCCATTCCGCGCCGGCCGTCGGCGCGCCAACCGCGCTCGAGCGGTCCCTCGGCGTCGCCGGTGAGAAAGGCGGCCGCCTCCGCGATAGACTCGAGCTCGCTCCAGCGAATGCGGGCGGTGCCCTTCGCAGCCCGCAGTTGTGCCCGCGTGAGCAGGCGCGAGACGGCGCGGTAGCCATCGCGCGATTTCACCAACACCGGCACGACCGATCCGTCCTCCATCGTCAGTTCCGTCCCGACGATGGCGCGGAAGCCGCTCTCCTTCGCCCGCTGGTGGAACCTGACCGAACCATAAAATCCATCGCGATCGCAGAGGGCGGCTTCGGCGAGGCCGCATTGCCCGGCCCGGTCGGCGAGCGACTCGGGCGAGGACGCGCCGCGCAAAAAGCTGAAGGCGCTGCGCAGGTGGAGTTCGCGGTAATCGGAGGGATCAATCATAATACCCCTCCAGACTCCAACCCTGCGGCGTTTCGACGAGGCGGAAGATCCCGTGGTTGAGCAGGGCGACGTCCCACTCGCTACGCTCCCACGATTGGCCGCGATGCCACCAGTCGCCGCCGCTCTTCCAAGGGCCATGGGCCTCGATGACGACTCCGGTGAGCCGGGCCGACTCGACGCGGAGTGGTTTGCCTTCGCGCACCTGCACGCTGGTGCGGCAGGCGAGTGGATAACGCCGCAGGGTCGGTCCCGTGACAGGTGGTCCCGGTGGAGGCCCCTCCGTTTCGCCCAACTCCGCCGCGAGCGGGAACCGTTCGCACGCCCCGGGGCGGTGGCTGTCGATCCGGCGCGGTGATCCGATGCGGTCGGCTCCGACGATTTTTCGCATCCTTGTCAGGGTCTCGCCATGGAGGTGGCGGTTGCGGAGGCCTTTGCAAAAGAGCGGGCGCTGCGTCGCGACGGGATCGGATGGCTCGAACCGCAGCCGCAGTCCCTGGATCGCGGCCTTCATTTCCAATCCCTCGAGGGAAACGCTCGTGAGGCGGAAGAGCACCTCCTCGTCGAGACTGGGTTCGGGCAGGGCGAGACGCCGCCCCTGGAAGGTGCCGTCGGCGAAGGAGACGAGCCAATGCACCGCCGCCACGCTGCGGCCCGTCGCCGCGACACGCCCGGCGAGCGAGCCGAGAAAACGGCGCAGCAGGAAAAAGAGCGGCTCGCGCTCGTGTACCTCGTAGTCGAAATCGTGGTGCTCCTCGAAGAGTTCCTCCAGCTTCGCGAGCGCGAGGGGACGCCGCAGACGCCCCGTGAGGCGCAGCCACAGTTCCACACCCTCGTCGCCGAGTCGAGCCGCCACCTCCTCGCGCCGGAGCCGGGCGAAGGATCCGAGGGTGGCGAGCCCCCAGAGCTGGAATTTCTCCCGCAGCTTCGCCCCGCATTCGGCGACGAGAAAGGGCAGCCGATCGAGCCGGGCGAGACGATCGCCGGGGGCGAGATGCCAGACCTCGACACCCTCGTGGAGGGCGGCCTGGGCGGCGATGCGGGCGAGCGCGGGCGTCTCGCCGAGACCGACGGCGACCTCCAGTCCGGTGCGGGCGAGCCGGTCGCGGAGATGCCAGGCGCTCTCGATCCACTGATCCGGAGGCTGGGTGGAAAGATCGAGGGTGAGAATTCCGGGAGCGGTCTCCTCGATCCCCGGCACCCACCCCAGGGCGGTCTCGAGCAAAAGACGCGAGGCGGCAAGCTCGGAGGCCTCCGAGGGACGCTCCACCCGCAAGCCCGGACACCGCGCCAAGGCCTGCACCGTGGGCATGCCCGGTGCCACGCCACTGCGAGCGGCGAGGGCATTGCAACACAGCACGATCGACTGCCGCTGTGCATCATCGACGAGGGCCACCGGCAGATCGCGTCCGCCCCGCCGCTTCAACGCCTGGAGGCGAAAATCACGGCACCAGATCACCGCGTAGCCTGCCTCCGCTTTCGCAGATCTCTTTTCTCCTGCTGGCTCCTTCATCCTAAATCCGGAAGTGGTGTTCTCAAGCGAAGAAGGGGCGGCCTACGGAATACGCGGAAAACACGGAAACAAAGACTTTTTGGAAGGGGCCTGTGATGCACCCAGCACGATCCTCTTATCCTTCCTATCCCTCCTTTTCTGTGTTTTCTGTGTATTTTGCTGCCTGCGGCATCTATCTCGATCTTCAGTAATTCCGCGTTTTCCGCGTATTCCGTAGGCCGCCTCTTCCTCGCTCGATTGTAGGCCCCCTCCTCGTTTCCAAGTTCATACCCATTCCCTCACCCGGCCATGCGCCGTTCCCCGCAATCGCGACGTCCGGCATTTTCCCCTGCCCCGCCTTCGACCCGGCGGAATGCCAGTGAAGTCACGATCGTCTCGCGATCCTGATGGAGCGATTCCAGCCCGAGCGTGGTGACGAGTTCGAGCCGGTCCTTTGCCACCGCCGTGACGGGTCCGCGGGCAAGGATCACCCCCACCGCCTCGCGTTCGCGCATCTGCCCGACGAGACGCTGCCACTGCGCGGGACGCACCGCGCGCCAATCCTCGGGCGTGCAATCGCGGCCATCGAGGAAAAACCAGCGGTAGTTCTCATCGCGCGCCGCCACATCCCACACCGCCACCGCCTGCGCCGCCGAATCGCAGCCGACCCAGAGGAGGGACTCGAGATCGCGCTCGGGGAAACTCTCGACCGAGAAACCGCTCCCGACATCAAGGAGGATCGCGTATTGCCCCGCCTGCCGGGCCCGGGCGAGGAGGCTGGCGAGGACGAGTCCCCCGCCCCGCGACGGCCCCGGCACGTGGATCTCGGTGAGACGGCCACGCTTGAAACCGCCGCCGAGGATCGCATCGAGCCCGGCCAAGGTCGTCGCCTCCTCGGGATCTCGACGCGCGCATTCCTCGAGAAACTCGGTGCCGGACCGCACCTTGCCCCCGAGTTCGCGGCGCAGCGCCGCGAGAGCAGCCAGTTTGTCGGAGGGGTCGGGCATGGGGGTTGAATCTGTTTTTGAGAACAGTATTTCAAACGAACAGAAACCGCAAGCCGGATGCCGGATTTTTTCCTAGGGTGCCGCTTCCGCAAAGGCCCGCGCGATCGCCGCCTTGCCTTCCGTCTCAAACCACTTTTGCAGACTCTTACCGGGGCAATCCGTCGCCGCGACCATCTGATGGGTCGTGACCGCGTCGGGCTTCAAGCCGTGCGCGCGCAGGCGCTCCACCACAAAATCCACCAGAACCGCTCGCGTGGTTTCCGAAGGGAGCCGCTCCATGAAATCGCCGAGGACACAGACCAGGAGCCGCCCCTCGAGATCGTAGCGCGTGCCGCTGTCGCCCGCATGGCCGGGCTCGCGTCCCGCGTAGAGCGTGCCCTCCGCGCCAACAAAATAATGGTAGGCGATCTCGCCCCAGCCCTTCTCGTCGCGGTGAAAACGCCGGATGCCGCGCAGCCTCGCCCGCTCCATCGCCGCGGGTTCGTTCGGGGTCTGGGTATGGTGCAGCACGATCGAGAAAACCGGCTTGCCGTGCTTCTTCATCTTCGCCACATCGGATTCTCCGCCGTCCGGATCCCAGATCGCGCGCGACACCACCGGCATGGCCTTTTCCTCCGCGCTGCCCGCCATCGTGAAGAGCAGACCCAAGAGGGTCAAGCCGGGCACCAGACCCTGTTGAATAGGCGGCCTACGGAAGACGCGGAAAACACGGAATGAAGACAAATGAAGAAGGGAATCGATTACCGGTTTCATGAGACGTGCATCCCAAAAGGAACAACCACGAAAATCGCAGGGCACTTGCCTTCCGCGTTTTCCGCGTCTTCCGTAGGCCGCCATTTCTTTTCGCCGACTATCGATATTCCTTCCGATAATACAATGGCGTCATCCCCATGTGTTTGCGGAACTG
>JALRFZ010000184.1 GCA_023253615.1 Verrucomicrobiales bacterium
TCTTTTCCTCCTGCGAAAAGGCGGCCCCCTACCTCGACCAGGTGAAAAAAGCCCTCGACCGCGAGACCGAGGAGGAGCAGGCCGCCCGCAAACCGGTCGCCCCCGAGGACATTCCCCCGCCGCCCGCTCCCGTGAAAATGGAGCCGGTCATCAACAAGGAAGCCCGCGTCTCCATCCTCGGCTACCACGATTTCACCGACGGCACTTCGACGAACGACATGATCCTCAACATCGAGGATTTCCGCCGACAGATGCAGGCGATCCGGGATGCCAAACTGCCCGTGATCAGCATGCGGCAGTTCCTCGATTGGAAGCAGGGCAAGTCCGACATCCCCGCCGAATGCGTCATGATCACGATCGACGACGGGTGGAAGGCGACCCACACCCTCGCCCTCGGCGTGCTGAAGGAATTCGGGTATCCCTTCACCGTGTTCCTCTACAAGAATTACATCAACATCGGCGGCCGCTCCCTTACCCATGCGGAAGTCCGCGAGATCGCCCAGGGCGGAGGCACGATCTCGAGCCACTCCGTCAGCCACCAGAAACTCTCCCGCCGCGGTGGCCGCAGCGATGCCGCCTACGACGCGTGGCTGCGCGAGGAATTCATCGAATCGATGCGGTTTCTCGAAGAGACCTACGGCGATACCGGTGCCGTCGTGAAGACCTTCGCCTATCCCTTCGGAATCTACAACGACCGCGCTCTCGAGATCGCCCGCGAGGCCGGCTACGAGGCCTGCTTTACGGTGAACGGAAAGAAGACCGGATGGGAGGAGAAGGACATGGAGATCGGACGTTATGTCGTCCATGGCACCACCCTGGCGAATTTTGATCCCGCCCTCGATTTCGGCGGCGGAGCCGTCACCACCGGCGGGCGCAAGCTCCTCGCCGAACAGAAGTCGGAGGATGGCGCCACGCAGGGGCCGCTCGTCACCGTGAAGCCCGAGGCCAACGCCGTGATCGGCAACCGGCTCCCGCTCGTCGAGGTCGATCTCTCGAAACTCACCGGGGTCGATCCCGCCAGCATCGTCCTGCGCATTTCCGGCTTCGGGCGTGTCGCCCATCAGTTCGACGCCGCGAGCGGACGCCTCACCTACCAGATCCCCCAGCGCCTCCGCGTCGAGACCTGTGCCGTGCAGATCTCCTTCCGCCACTCCGGCTCCAAAGAGAACGAGCTCATCGGCTGGACCTTCCGGATCGATCCCCTCGCCGACTACCTGTCCTCCGAAGCGACCGCTCCGGGCAAGAACGATCCCCTCCCGGCCGGGTCCACCGAAGAAGCCGCCCTCGCCCCACCCGCGGCGACGCCTGCGCTGTGACCGAATCCAATTAGTCGCTCACTCTCGGCTTCATCGTTCCGGGCGCTACCATCCCCTTACCTTTTACCTTTTACCTTCCCACCTTTTACCGCGGCCAAAAGCCGCATCCCACCTTTTACCGTGGCCTCCGGCCGCCCACCCCATGTTCGCCAACCTCTCCGACAGCCTCCAGGAAACCTTCAAGAAACTCCGTGGTCACGGCAAGATCTCCGAGTCGAACATCACCGACGCGCTCCGCGAGGTGCGCCTCGCCCTGCTCGAGGCCGATGTCGAGCTCTCCGTGGCGAAGGACTTCATCGCCCGGGTAAAAGAGAAAGCGCTCGGTGAAACCGTCCTCCGCACCATCTCGCCCGGCCAACAGATCGTGAAGATCTTCAACGACGAGATCGCCGAGCTCCTCGGTGGCGATGCCGCGCCGCTCGATCTCAATCCGCCGGCACGCATCCTCCTCGTCGGTCTCAACGGCGCCGGCAAAACGACGACCTCCGCCAAACTCGCCCTGCATCTCCGGAAACAAGGTCGACGCCCCCTCCTCATCGCCTGCGACCTTTACCGCCCCGCCGCGATCGACCAGCTCGTCACCCTCGCGAAACAGATCGACGTCCCCGTCTTCCGCCCCGAACCCGGCGAGACCGACGTGCTCAAGGTCGCGAAAGAGGCTCTCAAATGGGCCGAGCAGCAGAACGGCACCGTCCTCATCTTCGACACCGCGGGGCGCCAGGAAGTCGACGACGCCCTCGTCGAGGAGCTCCGCCAACTCCACCGCCTCCTTGATCCGAAGGAGACCCTCCTCGTCGCCGACGCCGCCACGGGACAACAGGCCGTCAGCGTCGCCAAGACCTTCGATGGCATCATCGGGCTGA
>JALRFZ010000249.1 GCA_023253615.1 Verrucomicrobiales bacterium
CACGCATGATGGCTGCCGCTTCGGCCAATTGCACGCGGTCGTTGACTCCGAGGATGTCGACCGTGCCGAAGGCCCCCAGGGCCTCCGCCGCGAGCATGTCCGTATCTTCACGGCTGGAGAGGTCGGCGACGATGGCACGCACCTCGGCGCCTTCGATCCCTTTGGAAATGGCGGCGACGGCGGATTTCAGGTCGTCTTCGTGACGGCTGCAGATCATCACCTTCGCGCCCGCCTCGACGAATCCGCGGGCGATCGCCATGCCCAGTCCCTTGCTGCCTCCGGTGACTACGGCACTGCGTCCCCTCAGGTTGAACAAATCGCATTGCATCCCCCACGATGCACGTTGACTCCGTTTCCGCAAGTGCTCCCCTTTTCCCCTTGCCCACCCCCCAATGCCATGAAACCCGCCTTGCTCATCGACCCCTCGGACAATCTCGGCGTCGCCCTGCGCGCCCTCGCTCCCGGCGAATCGGTCGAGCTCGGGGGACGCTCCTACCCAATCACCGAGGCCATCCCGCCGAAGCAGAAATTCACCCTCGCCGCCATGGCCGTGGGAGACCGGGCACGCATGTATGGCGTCACCGTGGGAGTCGTCACCACGCCGATCGCGGCGGGCGGCCTCGTCACCACCGCCAATCTGAAACACGATGCCGACGGTTTCAGCGGCACGCGCACCCGCGAGCACCATTGGTCGCCCCCTTCCGTCGATCGCTGGAAAGGCCGCACCTTCGACGGCTACCACCGCGCCGATGGTTCGGTCGGCACGGCGAATCACTGGCTCGTCATCCCCATGGTCTTCTGCGAGACCCGCAATGTGAACGCGATCCGCACCGCCTTCGAGCGAGCCCTCGGCTACGAGCGCACCACCCATTACCAGCGCCTCGCCGACCGCCTCGTCGCGGCCTACCAGAGCGGCGCGGATGCCGAGGCCTTGCGCCATCTTCCGCTCGAAAATCTCGAGGAGGTCGCCCCGGGGCGCCTTTTCCCGAACGTCGACGGGATCCAGTTCCTCAATCACACGATGGGTTGCGGAGGCACCCGCGATGATGCCGAATCCCTCTGCGGTCTCCTCGCCAGCTACATCACCCATCCGAACGTCGCCGGAGCCACCGTCCTCAGCCTCGGCTGCGAAAACGCCCAGCTCGAGATCCTCGAGGCGGCGATCCGGCAACGCAGCCCGCATTTCGACAAACCGCTCCTGACCTTCAGGCAACAGGGTTACCCCGACGAGCGTACTCTCCTGGAGGCGGCCATCAAGGGCACCTTCCTCGGTCTCATCGAGGCCAATCAGGCAACGCGGCGTCCCGCCACCCTCGATCATCTCAGCATCGGCGTGGAGTGCGGCGGCAGCGACGGATTCTCCGGCATCTCGGCGAATCCCGCGGTCGGGGCGCTCTCCGATCGTCTCGTCGCCCTCGGCGGCAAGATCCTCCTCGCCGAATTCCCCGAACTCTGCGGCGTCGAGCAGGAACTCGTCGACCGCTGCATCAGCGACGAGGTCGCGGCGCGCTTCACCCATCTCACCTCCACCTACGCCGCCCGGGCCCGGGCCGTCGGCAGCGACTTTTCCCAAAATCCGAGCCCCGGAAATATCCGCGACGGCCTCATCACCGACGCCATCAAATCGGCCGGAGCCGCCAAAAAGGGCGGCAATTCCCCCGTCGTCTCCGTGCTCGATTATCCCGAGATCGCCACCGTCCCCGGCCTGCACCTCCTCTGCACCCCCGGCGGCGACGCGGAATGCACCACCGCTCTGGCCGGCGCCCACGCCAACATCATCCTCTTCACCACCGGCCTCGGCACCCCCATGGGCAACCCCGTGACGCCCGTCGTGAAGATCAGCACGAACACCGAATTGGCCGAGCGCCTCCCCGATTTGATCGATTTCGACACCGGGGCCATCATCCGCGGCGAGGCCTCGATCGATGACCGGGGCGGCGATCTCCTCGACCTCGTCATCGAGGTGGCCTCGGGCCGGCTCCAGACCAAGGCGCAGCGGCTCGGGCAGGCGGATTTCCAACCGTGGAAACGTGGCGTATCCCTTTGATTTTCAACGATTCAATATTCTTTTTCACTCCGCTTCGATACCTAACCAATCTGCCGCAAAAAGAAGCCTCGAAATTCGTGAAGCGCAATTCTGGACTTGCCCTCCGCCCCCCACCCGATTAGCTTGTCGCCAGGTCTTTTTTCACCCCCGGCATGTCACCCGTCCAGTCAGCCCAGTGCGCTTCCGCGGTTGCAGAGCCCCCGCGCCCCTTGTGGCGCGACGTCTTCCGGAAGGTGTTGGAAGACCTCGATCACCATTTGCGGAGTCTTTTTTCGAACGCCGGATCCCTTCCGGAGAGCGAATCGCCCGGTGCGACCGCTCCATGTTCGGATCCGAATCCTTCCGGCAGGCCCTCCCGGGCATGCCGGGTCCGCTTCACCGCGGAGTCGGTCCCTTCCCGCCTTGGCGCGGGGGACCTCCTCCCCAGGAAGCCAGCCCCGATCCACGAGAGCGCCCCGGTCGCCACGACCCTCCGCGCCTCCTCCCCGACGGGCCCGGTCATCGGATGCTCCGCCCACACCCACCATCCGATCCGCCTCCCGGCGGATCACCACCCAAAATCTTCCACCATCGATGGAAAACCAATCCTCAGATCAAGCCAGTCGCCGCCACCGCGGCAGTCGTTCGGGCGGCCGCAGCCGCAACCGCCAGGGAAGCTCCTCCAATCAGGGGGGAGACTCCTCCTCGGGTGGCAGCCGCAACCGCAGCCGGCGTCGTAACCGCAGCGGATCGCGTAGCCCGCAGTCGTCCAAGCAGACCACCGGCCAGAAGATCCTCTCGATCCTGACCTTCGGTCTTTTCGGCAAGCCGAAAGCCAAGGCCAAGACGTCCGCGAAGCCCTCCTCCACGCGCTCCGCCCAACCGGTGAAGGCGAACACGGACAACGCCAAACCGCAGGGCCGCGTCGCCCGTGACGAGCCGAAGAAGACCAAACGCAACCGCGCCGAGGTCACTTCGAACCGTCTCTACGTCGGCAACCTCGATTACTCCACCGGCGAAGCCGAATTGACCGACCTCTTCCGCGGTGTCGGCAACGTCCTCCTCGCCGAGGTCGTCACCAATCCCCGCACCCAGCAGTCCAAGGGCTTTGCCTTTGTCGAAATGGGTTCGATCGATGAGGCGAAACGAGCCGTCGGCATCCTCGACGACCAGGAATTCATGGGCCGCAAGCTGATCGTGAGCGGTGCCCGCAGCGAAGGAGCGAAAGACGAAGGCGACACCGCCCTCGCCGGGAGCGCCTCCGAGAGCCGGTCCTGATTCCACCCGATCTCTTTTTTGTTGGTGCGCGCCGGAACGGTCTCTGATCGTTCCGGCGCTTTCTTTTCCTCACATGACCTCCTCCCCGCGCCACGCTCCCCTCTACCTCGCCGGACCGACCGGCTGTGGCAAGACGGCCGTGTCCCTCGCCCTCGCCCGGCTGGTGGCACCGGTGGAGATCGTCAATGCCGACGCCTACCAGATCTACCGCGGGCTGGAGATCCTCAGCGCCGCTCCGGGAGCGGAGGAACAGGCGCTCTGTCCCCATCATCTCTTCGGCACCCTCGATCCGGGGGAGGAAAACGATGCCGCCGAGCACGCCCGGCGCACGCATGCGACTCTTGCCTCGATCCCCGGCGGAGCCTTGCCCCTCGTCGTCGGCGGCAGCGGGCTGTATCTCAAAGCGATCACCCACGGGCTCGCGCCGACCCCCAAAGGCGACCCCGCCCTCCGTGCCGAACTCGCCGCCGAGCCGCTCGAAACCCTCGTGGCCCGATATCGTGAACTCGATCCCGCCGGTGCCGCCGTGACGAACCTGCTGAACCGGCGCTACGTCACCCGGAATCTCGAGATCTGTCTCCTGACAGGCCGCCCGGCCTCCGAGCTGAAATCGGCCTGGGCCGAATCGGCCCCGCGGATCCGCGCCGTCTATCTCCGGCGCGACCGCGCCGATCTCGACGCCCGCATCGCCCGGCGCACCGCGATGATGTTCGAAGCCGGCGTCGTCGGGGAAGTCGAACGTCTCAAGGACCTCTCCCCGACCGCCACCAAAGCCATTGGCATCCGCGAAATCGAGGCCTTGCGCCGCGGCGAGATCGACGAAGCCGCCTGCCGCGAGGCCATCCGGCTCGCCACACGGCAATACGCGAAACGTCAGGAAAACTGGTTCCGCCGCGAGTCCGCCTTCTTGCCCCTGCCCTTGCCCGCCGACGAGGCCCCCGCCACCACCGCCGCCCGCATCGCCGCGCTCTTTTCGCTCGACGCGGCATGAGGCTGCCCTTCGGCGTTGAAAGATCCCCTTCCCGCGTGCAAGCTACCCGCCCCATGCCCACCCTCACCGAAGGCAATCCCGTCTCCATCTCGCTGCGCCTCGCCAACGATCATTACACCGTGCTCGTCGGCACTTCGCTCCTCGCCGACACGGCCGGGCTCATATCCCGCCACACCGGCATCCGGGGAAAAGTCGCCGCGATCGTCACCGATTCGAACGTGGGGCCCCTCTACGCGGAAACCGTGCGCAACTCTCTCGAATCGGCCGGGATCCGTGTGACCACCCTCACCGTCCCCGCCGGCGAGGCCTCGAAGAGCATGGAGCAGGTCACCGAAGTCTGCCGCGGCATGCTGCGGGCCGGACTCGACCGCAAATCCTTCCTCGTCGCCCTCGGCGGAGGCGTCGTCGGCGACCTCGCCGGATTCGCCGCCGCCATTTTCCAGCGGGGCATCCCCTGCGTGCAGATCCCCACTACCATCGTCAGCCAGGTCGACAGCTCCGTCGGAGGCAAGACCGGGGTGAACACGCCCGAAGGCAAGAATCTTCTCGGCGCCTTCCACCAGCCCCAGCTCGTCCTCGCCGACACCGACACGCTCGCCACCCTGCATGAGCGCGAGTTCAACGAAGGATTCGCCGAGATCATCAAACACGCCGCGATCCGCGACGCCTCGCTCCTCGATCTCGTCGAAGACCGCGCCTCGATCCGCCAGCATCTCGTGACCCTCGTCGCCCGCAACGTCGCCATCAAGGCCGCCGTCGTCGAGGAGGACGAACGCGAGACCACCGGCACCCGCGCCCTTCTCAATTTCGGCCACACCCTCGGCCACGGCATCGAGGCCGCGGGCGGCTACGGACGCTTCCTCCACGGCGAAGCCATCAGCCTCGGCCTCGTCGCGGCGACACGGCTCTCTGTCGAAAAGTCCGGATTGTCCGCGGCGGAAGGCGACCGCATCCTCCGCACCCTCGACACCTACGATCTCCCCACCGTGCTCGAAAACGACGTGCCCGACGAGGCCATCCTCGGCGCGATGGGACGCGACAAGAAATTCGAAGCCGGCCAGATCCGGTTCGTCCTGCTGAAATCACTCGGAGACGCCTTCGTTTCCGACGCCATTACCCACGACGACCTGCTCCGCGCCCTCGCCGGCCTGCGCGCCTGATCGCGGCACTCCCGTCCGCAGACGGCGCACCGTCGCGACGACGCGCTCCACCGCCTCGTCGATTTCATCGGCGTTGGTGAATACCGACAGGGAAAAACGCACGCCTCCGAGGAGTCGGTCGCCGCTGCATCCCATCGCCACGAGGGCATGACAGACGCGGCCTTTGCGCGCCGCCTCGAGCCCGCAGCCACCGCATTCGATCCCCGCTTCGTCGAGGGCACGCACGAGATCCTCCGAGCGGACACCCGCGATCGAAAGATGCGCGACCGTCGGCGTGCGGTGCCCGCGCGATCCGTTCCACCAGACAGGGTCCGGTGCTCCACCCAACCCTGTTTGCAGGCCTGCCTCGAAGCGGTCGCGCAACCCGCGCACCCGGTCCAGCGCGCCCGCGGAGAGCGCCTCGCTCGCGAGGGCCGCGGCCTTGCCGAGCCCGACGATGGCGGCGACGTTCTCCACCCCACCGCGACGCCCGCCTTCCTCACCGCCTCCCCGCACCATCGGCTCGAAGGGGGTGCCGCGCCGGATGAACAGCGCCCCCACTCCCTTGGGCCCGTGGAACTTGTGCCCGCTCAGACTGAGAAAATCCACCGGCACCTCGTCGACCCGCACCGGCACTTTCCCCACCGCCGCCACTGCATCGCTGTGGAGATACCATCCCGCGGCCTTCACGAGACCGGCCAGATCCGCAAGCGGTTGCAGCACCCCCGTCTCGTCGCTCGCCCACATCAGCGAAGCAAAACCCGGACGCGTCCCATCGACCGCCGACCGCACCGCCGCGGGATCGAGACGCCCCTCGGCGTCCACTCCGACCGTCTCCACCTCGAATCCCACCGCTCCCATCGCCCCGACCGGCCGCGCCACCGCACCGTGCTCGACCGCGCTGACGACGATCTTCGAATGCGTCCGCCCCACTTCACGGGCGAGGGATTTCAGCGCCGTGTTGTTCGCCTCCGTGCCTCCGCTGGTGAACAGGATCTCCTCCGGGGCCGCTCCGATGAGTCCGGCCACCTCTCCCCTCGCCTGCTCCACCGCCTCGCGCACCTTCGCCGCGGACCGGTAGCCGCCCGAGGGACTTTGCCATTGCCCGGCCAGATACGGCAGCATCGATTCCAACACCTCCGGATGGATCCGGGTCGTGGCACTGGAATCGAGATAGATGGACACCCGTCCATCAAACGCATCGTTGGAAAAAATACAAGTCAGGAGATCGACATGTACCCACCGCATCCCGCGCCGCGAATCGGAGCGCACGAAACGGTCACCGGGATCAGGCAAGCCTGAAACCCTTGCGGCATCGGGAATTCGCGGTATATTTAAGGTTTATTAAATTTATGGACTCCCGAATCTTCCTCCTTTTTGCCGTTCTTGGGATCGCGGCACCGGGTACGTCCCGAGCGGACTATGTGCCGGTGAACGTCAAGGTGCCCGAGCCTCGCCGCGAATTCCGCGCGGCGTGGATCGCGACGGTACACAACCTCGACTGGCCCTCGACCTACACGCTTTCCCCC
>JALRFZ010000307.1 GCA_023253615.1 Verrucomicrobiales bacterium
GTTCCGCAAGCTGCTCGACGAAGGTCGCGCCGGCGACAACGTGGGTCTCCTCCTCCGCGGTATCAAGAAGACCGATGTCGAGCGCGGCCAGGTCATCGCCAAGCCCGGTTCGATCAAGCCTCACAAGAAGTTCAAGGCCGAGGTCTACGTCCTTTCCAAGGACGAGGGTGGTCGCCACACTCCCTTCTTCGACAACTACCGTCCCCAGTTCTACTTCCGCACGACGGACGTGACCGGTTCCGTCAAGCTCCCCGAGGGCGTCGAGATGGTCATGCCTGGTGACAACGTTGCCATCGAAGTCGAGCTTCTCACTCCGATCGCCATGGAGAAGACGATCCGTTTCGCGATCCGCGAGGGCGGCCGCACCGTGGGTGCCGGTCGTGTCTCCGACATCGTGGAGTGATTCGTCCAGCCAATTTTTCCCAACGGGGCGCGGATCCCAAAGGTCCGCGGCCCCGCCAGGGAAGTCCGGAGGGGACCCGAGTTTTCGGCTCCCCTCTTTCCGCCACTGAAAAGAACTTTGAACACAGGGCAGTAGCTCAATTGGTAGAGTAGCGGTCTCCAAAACCGTTGGTTGCGAGTTCGAGTCTCGCCTGCCCTGCCAGCCTTCGGGCCGGCGATTGGAAGCGCCCCGGGCGCCTAGCAAATATGAAAGTCGGAAAATATCTTGGAGAGGTGCGCGGAGAGCTCCGCAAGGCCACCTGGCCCTGGGATCCCAAGGAAAAGGGGGTCAAGAAATACAAGCAGCTCATTGATTCCACCGTGGTCGTCCTCATCGCCATGGTCCTCCTGGGTGCCTTTGTCGCGACGATCGACTTTGCCATGCGGCAGGTCATGACCTTCCTCACCACCGGATTCTGATCCGCGGATTCCGAACCCCTATTTTTCGATGCCGACCATCCCTTCAGCCAAAGACCAGTGGTATGTCATTCAGGTGCTCTCCGGGCAGGAGTTGAAAGTCCGTGACAGCATCGAGCGCCGTATCGCCTCCGAGGAAATGAGCGACCTCATCTACGAGGTGCTCGTTCCCCAGGAGCGTGTCTCCGAGGTCCGCGGAGGCCAGAAGCGCGAGGCGAACCGGAAGTTTTATCCCGGTTACATCATCATCAACATGCATCTCCTCCACGAGGACAACACCCTCGTGGACCGGACCTGGTACTTCATCCAGGAGACCGACGGCGTCATCAATTTCGCCGGCACCAAGGGCAATCCGATGCCCATGCCGAAACACGAAGTCGATGGCATGCTCGCCCAGATCAAGGAACGCGAGGGCAGTGTGAAGCCGGCCATTTCCCATGAGGTGGGTGATTCCGTTGTGGTCTCCGACGGGCCCTTCCAGGGTCAGTCCGGTGTCATTGCCGAGATCAACGAAGCGAAGGGAGAGCTCATGGTCTCCGTCAACATTTTCGGCCGGGAGACCCTCGTGCCGCTCGAATACTGGCAGGTCGAGTTGGGCTGATCCCTCTCCCTGTCCGGCGCGACCGCGCGGTCACCACCCCTGAATCAATCAACCTAGAAACACGATGGCTAAAGAAGTAGTAAAACTGATCAAGCTGCAGATCACCGCAGGCAAGGCGAACCCCTCTCCCCCGGTCGGCCCGGCGCTCGGTCAGGCGGGTGTGAACATCATGGAGTTCTGCAAGCAGTTCAATGCCCAGACCCAGGGTTCCGAAGGGGACATCCTCCCGGTTGTCATCACCGTTTACAAGGACAAGAGCTTCACCTTCATCACGAAGAAGTCCCCGGCCGCCGTGCTCCTGAAAAAGGCGGCGAACCTGGCCTCGGGCTCGAGCGAGCCGAACAAGAAGAAGGTGGGCAAGATCTCCAGCGAGAAGCTCCGCGAGGTCGCACGTTACAAGATGGAGGACATGAATACCCGTGACGAAGACGCCGCTTGCCGCATTCTTGCCGGCACGGCCCGTCAGATGGGGCTTGAGATCGTTGACTGATCTCTTTTTTTCCGAACCAGAACCCGAACACCCGCAGGAGGGCGAGGAAACGCCCGTTCGCACTGCATCCAGAACATGGCCAAAAAACGAAGCAAACGATACAAGGCGGCAGCTGCGCTTGTTGACAACGTCCGCGTCTATTCGATCGAGGACGCGGTCTCGCTGCTCAAGAAGCTCCCCGCCCCGAAATTCGACCAGACCGTCACCCTCACCTTCCGCATGGGGGTGGATCCGCGTCAATCCGACCAGATGGTCCGCGGCACCTGTCCGCTCCCCCACGGTTCGGGCAAGGACGTCCGCGTCCTCGTCTTCGCCGAAGGCGAGGCGGCTACCGAGGCGAAGAACGCCGGTGCCGAACACGTCGGTTTCGAGGCGCTCATCAAGGAAGTGATGGGTGGGTTCATGGATTTCGACGCGGTCATCGCGACTCCCTCGGCCATGTCCGAAGTCCGTAAGCTCGGACGGCAGCTCGGTCCCCGCGGCCTCATGCCGAATCCGAAGACCGGCACCGTCACCGACGACACCGCCGCTGCGGTCAAGGCGGTCAAGGCCGGACGGATCGACTTCAAGCTCGACAAGAACGGGAACATCTCCGCTCCCATCGGGAAACTTTCCTTCGAGGAAAACATGCTCGTCGACAACGGCAAGGCCGTGATCGATTCCGTCAGCGCGGCCCGTCCCGCCACGGCAAAGGGCATTTTCATCCAAAAGGGTACCCTCACCGCCACCATGGTGCCGGGTCTCAAGGTCGACGTGTCCTCCTGGCATTGATCCGGCCCCCATCTCCAACCCCATACCTTTTCTGAAACGATGAAAGTCCTCAAGAAAATCGTCATCGACAGCCTCCTTGCCCGGGTCAGTGATTCCCCCTTCCTCATCGTGGTGGATTACTCCGGGATGAAAGTCTCGCAGTTCGAGGAACTCCGGAAGCGCCTCGCCGCGTGCGGTGCGAAGCTCCAGGTCTCCAAGAACACCTTCGTGAAGCGCGTCGCCAGCTCCATCGAGTATCCCGCCGAAATCGCGGATTCCCTCAAGGGCCAGACCGCCGTGGTCACCGGAGAGAGCGATGTCTGCGCCGCCGCCAAGGTTCTGAAGACCTACGGCAAGGAAATCAACAAACTCGCGATCCGTTGCGGCGTCCTCGACGGGAACTTCCTCAACGAGGCGAACGTGATCGCCCTGGCGGACCTTCCGCCCATGGAGGTCCTCCGCGCCCAGCTTCTCGGCGTCTTCAACTCTCCCGCGCAGAAACTCGTCTCCGTGCTCAACGAGCCCGGTGCCTCGTTGGCGCGCGTGCTCCAAGCCAAGGCCGATCAGGGCTGAGGCTTCAAACCATCGATACCCTTTTTGGGCACCTCCATGGAGGAGGTGTCCGGAACCAGAAAGAAAACCAAAACCGGGTTCCTTGCCGAATGCCGAGCGCGGCATCTTAATTGTCGGAGCGCTTTCCGACGCGGCGATACCCAACCAAAAATATGGCAGATACCAGTGCACTAGTGGAACAGCTCAGCGGACTCACCGTCCTCGAGGTCGCCGACCTCGTCAAAGCTCTCGAAGAAAAATGGGGTGTCAGCGCCGCGGCTCCCGTGGCGATCGCCGCGGCTCCGGCAGGCGGTGGCGCGGCCGAGGCCGTCGAGGAGAAGACCTCCTTCGACGTGATCCTCACCTCGTTCGGCGACAACAAGATCGGAGTCATCAAGGCGGTCCGCGAGGCCGTCGCGGGACTTGGTCTTGCCGAAGCCAAGGCCCTCGTCGAAGGTGCGCCGAAGTCCGTCAAGGATGGCGCCACCAAGGAGGAAGCGGCCGCGATCAAGGCCAAACTCGAAGAGGCCGGCGCGAAGGTCGAGCTCAAGTAATCCGATTCTTTCGATCCCGGCCCGGAGACGGGCCGGGATCAACTTTTTCGGAAAAATTCAAGAAAAATTCGCGATTCTATCGTAATCATTCAAAAAACGGTGCGATTTTCCCCCTTGCCAAGATGAGTTGACGCCGAATCCCGGGTGTTCCAGGAAGCACCCGGGCTTCGTCGTCTTTTCTTTTGACGACCGGCTTCGGGGTTGGCGATGCCGCGTGTACACCTGTCAGGGAGTGCCCGTGTCTCGTCCGCCGAAGAAGTTCATCCATAGACCGCCAGACCAACCTCAGCAGCGCCCTTATGTCAGCAAGACCCGAGAAACTTGAACGTGTGTATTTTGGCAAGATCGAGGAGGCGATCGAGACGCCCAACCTGATCGAGGTGCAGCTCGATTCCTACAAGGAGTTCCTCCAGCAGGATGTCTCGCCCGACGGGCGGGTCGTCACGGGCCTGCAATCGGTCTTCCGCGAGGTCTTTCCGATCCAGAGCTACGACGAGAAGTTCACCCTCGATTTCGTCAAGTATGAGGTCGGCGAACCCAAGCTCACCGCGCTAGAGGCCCTCCGCGATGGCGAGACCTTCAGCGCGCCCCTCTACGTGACGTTCTCTCTGACCGACGAGACGGGCACCAAGGAAGAGCGCGTCTACATGGGTGAGCTGCCCATGATGACCCTGCGCGGGACCTTTGTCATCAATGGAGCCGAGCGTGTCATCGTCAGCCAGCTCCACCGTTCGCCGGGCGTTTGTTTC
>JALRFZ010000341.1 GCA_023253615.1 Verrucomicrobiales bacterium
AGATCAAGCCGGGCGACATCGAGCTCTTCCTCGACATCAAGGACAAGCCGCTCGTGCTCGTGGTCGACAACGATGGATTTCTCGAGGTGCCTCACACGCCCGAACTGGTCGAAGCGAATCCCGACCTCGTGGCCAACCAGCCCCGGGGCTCGCTGAACATTTTCGTGGACCTCGAGGTGCCCCGCGTCTCCCCGCCGGAGATCAAGGACGGCAAGGTCGCCTATCAGGAACTCTTCCGCCCGCTCGTCGAGATCCAGACGGAGATGCGCAAGGTCGATCCCACCTTCGGACTGTCCGGCCAGCAGCAGTTCGTGCTCGAGATCGAGACGGGGGAGGAGCCGATCAAGATCACCCGTGCCTTTGGTGCCCGCACCTATCGCCCGAATGCCCGGGGCAAGGTCTACATGATCATGGAAGCCTACCTCTACGAGGAGAATCCCCAGGTCGAGGTGCCGGACGGCGCGAAGATGAACGTGCTCCCGGCCTCGCCGGAGGAAATCGAGGAGATCCGATCGCGCTGAGAGTCCGCGGCCGGCCGCTCACTTCCCGCCGCGGCGCTTGCCCGATGAAGCGGCGCTCCTCCCGGGAGCCGGGCGCCCTTTCTTGAGGACGCGTTTGGCGGCGGCCCCTCCGCGTTTCGCAGCGGGTTTCGCGGTTTTTGCGGTGGCTTTTGCCGCAGGCTTGGCGCTCGTCTTTTTCGTGGCAGCGCCCGACCGGCTCTTTGGTCCGGACGTCTTTTTCTCCCCTGGCTCGCCGGACTTGGCTTTCGCGACCTTGTTGCGGGCTTCCTTGGTCTCGGAAACGCGCGATTTCACCGCGAAGACGAAGGGCAGGCCCTCCATCGGGTATTCGCTGCGGATCTGGTTCTCGAGGAAACGCTCGTAGGTGCGCGTCATCAGCTCGGCGTAGTTCACGAAAAGGAGATACTCGGGCACGGGCACGCGGCCGGGCTCGTCCTCGCGCCGCTGGGTGGCGTAGAGCAGCTTCAGGCGTTTGCCCATCCGCACCGGAGGCGGATTGCGCTCGATGGAAAGGTGGAGGAGACGGTTCAAGGCTCCGGTCGGGACCGGCTCGGCGGCGGCTTTGAGCACTTTTCCGATCGCCTCGAAGATTTTGCCGAGGTGATCACGCTGCTTCGCCGAGATCGCCACCTTTGGCGCGTAGGGCAGGAAGAAGAGATCGTCGCCCAGCTCCTCGCGGAACTGATCGATGCGGTCGCGGTATTTCGCGTCGGGATGGTAAAGGTCGAACTTGTTCAGGACGACGATGCAGGGTTTGTTCTCGTCGATCACGATTTTGGCGATGCGTCGATCCTGCGAAGTGACGCCGGAAGAGGCATCGATGACGAGCAGGCAGATATCGGCGCGGCGGATCGATTTTTCCGAACGCATCACGGAAAAGACCTCGACGGAGGTATCGCGTTTGGTGCGTTTGCGGATGCCCGCGGTGTCGATGAGGAGGTAGGGATTCCCATCCCGCTCGTAGGGCACGTCGACGGCGTCGCGGGTCGTGCCGGCCACGTCGGAGACGATGGCGCGGTGATCGTTGAGGAGGGCGTTGATGAGGGAGGATTTGCCGACATTGGGGCGACCGACGATGGCGATCTTGACGGGGGCGAGCTCGGCGTCGTCTTCCTCGTCCTCTGCCGCGGAAAAACCCATGCCGTCGAGTTCGGTGTGGATGGCATGCTCGAGGTCGCCGAAATTCCGACCGTGCGCGGCGGAGATGTCGATCTGGGTCTCGAACCCGAGGGCGGAGAACTCGTGGGTGAGGGGATCGGTCTTTTCCGTGTCGACCTTGTTGACGAGCAGCAGCACCTTCGTGCCACTGGCCCGGAGGTGGAGGGAAATCTCGCGATCGATCGGCTGGAGCCCCTCGCGGGCGTCGGCAACGAAGAGAATGAGGTCGGCCGCCGCGATGGCAATGTCAGCCTCGGCCCGGACCTGATCGGCGAAGCCGTCGTTGAGAATGGCTCCGATCCCGCCCGTGTCACAGAGTTCGTAAGGGATCTCGGCCTTCTTCACCTCGACGGCGATGCGGTCGCGCGTCACGCCGGGCTCGTCGTGGACGATGGAGATGCGGCGTCCGGCGAGCCGGTTGAAGATGGCCGATTTGCCGACGTTGGGACGGCCGACGATGGCGATGCGGGGGAGAAACTTACGGGACATGGGAATCGGGGAGGGTGTGGCCGGACTCTCTCAATTGGCGGATGCCGTCACCGAGATAGAGATACCCGGTGATCACGGTGAAGACTGCCGTGAGGTAGATCAGGACCTCGAGAGGCCACGGGCGCGAGCCGACGCTCCAAAAATCGACGAGAACCCAGCAGACGCAACTCAAGGTTAGGAAGGTGCAGATTTTTCCCGAAATGCGGGCGCGCACCTTGGCTTTGCCGTGGGTGAGGTAAATGATGAGCATGCCCACCGAGATGACCACATCGCGGGCGATCACGAGCACGGCGAACCAGATCGGGAGTCCGGCGTGCCAGTTCGTGATGCTGAGGGTGACGACGCCCGAGAGGAGCAGCAGCTTGTCGGCGATGGGATCGAGGACGCGGCCGAGCGCGGTGCTCTGGTTGAAATTGCGGGCGATGTAGCCGTCGATCGCGTCGCTGATCGAAGCGAGGGCGTAGGTGGCGAGGGCGAGGATGCGGTAAAGGCGGTTCTCCTCTCCGGCCGTGATGCTCGCGCTGTAGTAGGCGGCGAAGACAATGAAGACCGGTATCAGGAAGAAGCGGACCACGGTGATCTTGTTGGCGAGCGTCATGGGTGACATCCTACACGTCATTTCCCCATGCGGTAGTCGAATGATGCCCCGCGGCATCGGGATTCGACATTTCGCGGATCTGCGGTAGCCTGAACACCGTCCCGCCGATGGCCGGATCGATCGAGATGGACACCAGCGCCCCCCCAGTCAACGAAGCTCTCGCCGAGGCCTTGAAGAGCCGCCAGCCCCGCTTTTTCCGGGCGAGCTGCGGCACGGCCATGGGGCGGACCGGCACGGAGGATACGGGACGTTTCGCGGAAAATCTCATGATCCTGCAGGAATGCGCCCTCCTCGTCGGCGAAAAACTCGGGATGAGCGCCGTGGCCCACGCCGTCTACTACGAAGGTGACGAGACGGGCGGCTTCAGTTTCGATCCGAATTCCAATCCGCAGAATCCCGATGTCGCCGGCGCCATCGTGAACCGCCGCATGCCGATGCGCGATTTCCTCCAAACCGTCCGCGATTTCATCAACTCATGACGCCGCAGACCTTCGCCAGCGCGCTCAGCGCGATCCTTCACGCCGGTTCGGTCTACGGGGTGATCCTCACCCGCG